>DASWGF010000171.1:0-6355 GCA_036393875.1 Candidatus Dormiibacterota bacterium | reverse complement strand
AATCACCTGGTAACCGTCGCCCGCCAGGACCACGAGGTCCGTGAACCGCAGGTTGGAGTTGTTCTGGATGCTGCCGGTCAGCTGGCCGTTGACGAGCTTTGATGTGGCGACCAGTTGGGGAGCGTCGACCACCCCCTCGGTGGCAAATCCGCGCAGGACGAAAGCTGTCATGCCCGGCATCAGGATCGAATTGTTGTCGGCGTTGACCCGGATCACGGCAGAGCTCGGGCCGTACCCGTTGCCGAACGAGCTGATGGGTCCAACCCACGGCCGGGCTCCGGCCAGGTTGACCTGATAGTCACCGCGCGTCGGTGCCAGAACACCCGTGTAGGACTCGGCATAGGCGCGGTCCCAGCCCGCCCGCAAATGGATGATCGACACCTGGTTGGTCTGGACCGACTGCCCCTTGGTGAAGAGCCCGGCGCCGAACGCACCGACCGACGCGAGGATTGCGATCAGCGGCAGAGTGACCCAGGCAAGGGCGCGCCTATGAAGTGCCCGAAGGGCGAGGTAGTTGACCGGACCGACCAACAGCACGTAGGCGACCACGAGCAGCCCGATCAACAGCAGCGAGGGCAGGTCCAGTGCCGGCAGGTTGCCGAGCACCTGCGAGAGAGAAGTGCTTCGCAAACTGATCGACCCGCCATTTGGTCCAAAACCGTTGTTGAATCCCGACGTTTGAGCCGACCCTGCGGAGAACAGGGTGCGCACGAGAATCTGTCGGAGCAGCACGTTGGCCCCGCTCCAGCCTGCGACCGGTTCCTGGTTCCAGTCGAACGTTGCCAGCGTCACCATCCCTCCGCCCACGAACTTCTCGGCGAGCAAGGGCTTGCCGCCCTCAGCCAGCCAGGCGCTCGCGCCGGCGTTGAGGGTGCCGCCCGCGACCTCGACTCGCGACAGCTGTCCAAGCGCTGCCACTGAGTTCAAGGTGGCAGTGCCATCGATCGTCATCGGCATCAGGGTCGAAGAGACCCCAGCCAGCGTCTTGCGCCACGAAGCGCCGGTGCCAAGGACGAGCGCGCCACCGTTCTGCACGTAATCCGTGATGGCGCCGCGCTGCGCCGCAGTCAGCGTGTCGGTGGCGAAGTCGTCGATCGCGAGCACGTCGAAAGCGCGCAGGAGAAGTGCCGACTCGCCCATGTCTTCGAGTGAAAGGTGGACTACGGTGGCCGAGACGCCGCCCGGATGCACGGCCGCAAAACTGTCCAACGCGGTCGGCAGGTCAGACAGGACGCCGATCAGCGGCGTCGCCGCGGTGCCCCCAGCGCGGCCGCCCGTGGCCACCACCTGCCCGTTGACGACGAGGCGGACCGAGACCGACGAGGGTGCTTGGTCCTCGATCACGTAGGTCTTCAGATGTTTGGTCGCCCCTGACGCCAGGCTCACATGGGTCGTGTAGATCGCAGGGGCGATGGGCGGCCCGTTGCCAAAGGCAGCCGTGCTGACCTCCAGGGTGCCGTCAACATCCGGGCCTGTATTGGCGAGATCGATGACGACCGGCATCCACTGCTCGGGTTTGACGAAACCCGAGTAACCGACCTTGACGGCGATCGATACCGGCTCGGTGGCCGCCTCCGCAGCCGAGGCGGCAAGGGAGGACAGCGCCGCCACCATCAGGGCGAGGGCCGCAACGGAGACGCGTCGGCAGCCGGCTGGCATCTCTATTTCTCTACTACGCCCCCGTGGGGCGAATAGTAACGGTCTACTTAACGCCTCGGCTAACGGCTGCTCAGGACTCCAGTGCGCTGCGCTGGTCCAGCGTATAGAGCAATAGCAACGACGGGACCACGAGCACCAGTGCGACCACCGTGATGCCCAGCAGGAGCGCCTCGATCGCGGGCGCTCCCGCGGCCTGCTCAATGGTCAGTCGCCCGGGCAGCACGTATGGAACCTGGCCGAAGCCCCAGGCGAATACGAACGATCCGACCCCCACCACCGTCAGCACCCGATACCAGCGGTAGACGCGCCGCCACATCAGTGCGGCGACTGCGAGGACCGCCAGCACCGCCGTGATCGCGAACGGCAGGCCCAGCCCGGCGACCATCCCGTGGAAGATCGCCGGGCTCTCGCCTGCGATCAGTACCAGCACGACCAGGGACACCGCGAGCAGCGCCATCGCCGCCACCAGTGCGCGCGTGCGGAAGTACTCGACCAGGTCCGGGCCCTCGTCAGTGCCCGCGCGGTAACGGCGCGCATCTCCGACCAGGAATGACGCGCCGCTGAACGCGGTCGCTGTCAGCGCGACGACGCCGAATCCGATGGCCAAGGGATCAAGACACGCCTGCCACACCGGCACCACCGGGCCGCCGACTCCAACCTTTCCCGACGCGATCGCCCCCAGCGCCGCCGCAAAGCTGAACGGCGCCAGCAGCGACGAGACGCCGAACACGCGGGAGGCCAGCAGCCTGCTGCTCGAGGAGGACGCGACCTTGCGAAATGCGAAGAAAGCTCCTCGGAGGATCAGCGCCAGCAGCGCGAGCGCGAAAAGTGGATACAGGCTGAGGAACACCGACTCATAAAGAAGGGGGAAGCCGGTCCAGCAGATGACGGCCGAGAAGACGAGCCAGACGTTGTTGGCTTCCCAGACCGGGGCCATCGCGTGATCGATGAGCGCTCGCACCTCGGCTGTGTGCCGGAAACGACCCGCCAGCAGGTCCCAGATGCCGGCGCCGTAGTCGGTGCCTCCCGCTGTGCTGTACGCGGACACCGCCAGCAAAAGCGCGCCGGCGACGCCGTAGCTCACGAGTGTGTTCATACGGGCCGTGGTCCGTAGGGCGCGGATTCCTCCGGGGCCAGGTCGATTTCATCGCGCCGGCCCTCGTCGTCGATGCGCCAGCGTGCCGAGAGGCGCAGGAGGAGGCTGACGAAGAAAAACGCAATCACCGCGTACACGACGAGCAGCGTCCCGAACATGATCCAGATGTAGACGGGATTGACCGGATTCACCGCATCGGTCACGCGCATCAGGTTGTAGACGATCCACGGCTGGCGGCCGACCTCGGTGGTGATCCAGCCGGCCTCGATCCCGATATAGGAACCCACCCCGGCCAGCGCCGCGCCTCGAAAGAACCACTTCGAGCGCGGCAGGTCCCGATAGCGGATCCAGGCGACCGCGTACCACAACGTGAGCAAGACTGCGATCGAGCCGAGTCCGACCATCACGTCGAACGCGAGGTGCACGAAGTTGGCGTCGACCACGCTGGGACGATCGCCAGGGTTGAAGCTGCTGAGCCCTTTGACGACTGTGCCTGGTGAGAAGCCGGCGAGCAGCGAATCCAGCGACGGGATCGGCAGCCCGAGCACCACGGTGCCATCGGCCCGCATCACCCCTCCCACCCACTCGGGGTTGTGGCTCTGCGTCGTCCAGGCGAGCTCCATCGCGGCGAACTTGGCCGGCTGGCCCTCAAAGACCGCCCGTGTGGCGATGTCGCCGATGATCCATTGGATAGGGGCAAGGACTGCGCCGATCGTGAACGGGACGGTGAAGCCGAGACGGTGGTAGCGATCCCGCCGGCCGCGCAGCCACCCCACCGCGTACACCGAGGCGACCATGAAGCCGGCGGTCATATAGAGGGCCACGATCAGGTGCCAGAACTCGTAGCCGAGGGCGGGGGTGAAGATCGCGCCGATCACGTCAACGTTGATCGGCCTGCCGTCCGGACCCAGCTGAAAGCCGGCCGGCGTGTTCATCCAGGAGTTGGCGATGATCACGCCGAAGGCGCCCAACACGCCGGAGGGCGGGAGGACCCAGCCCAGCCGGTAATGCACCCTGGGCGGCAGCCGCTTCCACCCATAAAGGTAGATGCCGATGAAGATCGCCTCCAGAAAGAAAGCCCAGCCCTCGATGCCGAAGCCGATTCCGAAGACGTCGCCGAAGCGCCCCATCATGCGTGGCCACAGGATCCCGAACTCGAACGAGAGGATCGTGCCGGTAACGGCGCCCACCGCAAACTGCACGGCCATCACCACCGACCACCGGCGCGCCAGCCTCAAGGCCACCGGATCGTTCTTGCGCAGGCCGATCCCCTCCATCACGACGGTCAGGAGCGGGAATGCCACCCCGAGCGGAACCAGGATGATGTGGTAGGCCAGCGTGAACGCCATCTGGATCCGGCTGGGCAGCAGGGCAGCCGGCGCGCTGGCGGCGAGGAAGTCGAACGGGGTCACTGCTGGCACGCAATATAGTCGCGCGCGTCACGAGTGACCTGGACCTCGCCCGCGGGCGGTGCCGGATAATTCGCCCTGATGTCCAACGTCTCCGACTTCCGGCTCGGCGCGGATGTCGTCGCGAGCGACGGCAAGAAAGTCGGATCACTTGTCAGCGTCATCGTCGATGAGCAGGGTTTCGACCCGCGAGCCCTGGTCGTGAAGGACGAGGAATCGTTGCTGGGCCGCCTCCGCGGCGATTCGAAGCTCTTCACCACCGACGAGGTGGTGATCCCGATCACGGCAGTCGAGTCCGCCACGCATGAGCTCGTCCGACTTTCGATGTCGGAGCCCGACGTCCGCCGGCAGCCGCTCTACCTCAGCTATCGGGCCAAGCCGGTGACATTTGAGGAGGCTGCTGACGTCCTGACCGGCAGCGTCGGCTTGCCGCCAGAGCAGGAGGTTGCCAACAAGCCGGCAGGCCAGATCGAGATCGACCGAGGCGAGAATGTGATGCTCGGCAAGACCGGGCACCGGCTGGGCCGGGTCGAGGATGTGCTGCTCAACCATGGCGAGGTGATCGGGGTCGTCATACGGCCCGATGGCCTCCTCACGAGACACGTCGTGCTGCCCATGCGGTTCATCTCCCGTGCGGACGACATGGCGCTTTTCGCCGACCTGGACAAATCGGACATCGACGAGCTGAAGCCGTTCATCGACGGGGAATAAGCGCGGCGACGGTCCTACGGCCGGCTTCGGTGCTTCTCGACCTCGGCTTCGGCCGCCTCGTGATCCGGATATGGGCCGTCGAGACGAACGCCTCTAGCCGTCCCGGCATCGTCGAGGTCGGCGCTGAGCACATACCACCGCTTGCCGAGGTGCAAGACGCCGTGATGGCGCTCTCCGGTCCAGCTCTTCGGGGTGATGCCGACCCTGTCTGTTTCGGGCATGCCTGCAGTTCGAAGTCTCTCACA
Organism: Candidatus Dormiibacterota bacterium; assembly: GCA_036393875.1. Classification (GTDB taxonomy): domain Bacteria; phylum Chloroflexota; class Dormibacteria; order Dormibacterales; family Dormibacteraceae; genus UBA10449. The sequence continues at coordinate 1,235 of DASWGF010000171.1, read as the reverse complement.
GGCCCGGTGTCAATGGGCTTGAGAGTCCTGTAGCCAGGCTACGGAGAAAAGATCGATAGGCACAGGCCGTGGATTCGGGTATTGTCAGCAGTGGCCCCGAGGGACACGTTCAAGGGATTCGGAGTTGGTCGCAAGACCGGTTCCGAAGCCGGAGAGGCGATCCGTCGGGGTCACTTTTTTTGCATGGCCCGCTCGCTGAGCGGCTGCGAAAGATTGGGCGTCCACTTCGATCCAAGAGGTGTAACGTGCCCATCAGCGGACCGCTCCCCAGCCCGTTACATCTTTGAGCTGAATGGCGGAAGTGCCGAGCGGCCCGCTTGCCTCCCAGGTCGCACCGCTCGTGGCCCAACGTTGGTAGGTCGATAGCTTGTCTAGGTTCGATAGCTTGTCCTGGCTTTTCGGACGCCGCGGCCTCAGCGACCTGATCACTTGCATGGTCTCAGCCGAGAACGGCAAGTGGACTGTGATTTGGGTGGCGGACGGCAAGGCGCCTGCCGGTTTCACCGGCAAGAGCCTGACCGAAGCAGTCGACCGCGCCAGCCAGGCCGTGGCTGCCATTTACTACGCGAAACCACAAGCTGTCATCGCCGAGCTTCAATTTGCGATTTATCCGTGGCCGGGAGGGGGCAAAGTGATCATGGACGTGCAGCCGTCCATCGAAGGCTTCACTGCTACGGCTCTCGATAACTCTGGAACGTCTGTGTCCGCCCGGGACCTGGAGTCGCTGGTCGGCCGGCTGCAGGCATCACTGCCCGACTTCCAAACCGCGATGTTTCGATGGGTCCGACCCATCCGGGAGCTGGATCCTTCGGCTTGCGCCAGCTGAGCTCCACCGGGCGATCGAGAAAGCGGCCGTAGCGATCGGCGGCGTCTTCGACGGCAGCCGTCTCGGCGCGCTTGAATCGGTCCAATGGCTGGACCTCCAGATGGACGCCGCCCCGCGCGACCGAGCGGCGCCAGGAGCCGCGGACTCTCCCTCCTACGGTGACGACATTCGAGAGGATGGTGCCGAACGAAAAGACGTTGGCCTCGAACGGTCGGTCGGCGTGCAGAATCTCCGCTCGGTCGCGATACGCCACTGTGTATTCGTCGAAGTTCGGGAGCAGGTGCGCGACCATGGTGGCCTTTCCAGGCGGACGGGCGGCGGCGTCGAACCAGTAATCCTTGCCCTCGATGGTTTGGTGATCGAGCGCCCCATCGGCCAGCGCGATACCGGCCCGCGCGTCGGCCGTCCT
>DASWGF010000170.1:0-4210 GCA_036393875.1 Candidatus Dormiibacterota bacterium | reverse complement strand
CGCGTTGCCGAAGCGTTCTTGGCCAACGTCGGCCGGGCGATCGTCAACAAGGAGGAGGAAGTCCGGCTGTGCCTGGTGACCCTCCTCTGCGAAGGCCACCTCCTCATCGAGGACGTCCCAGGCGTCGGCAAGACGATGCTCGCGAAGTCGCTCGCGCGCTCGCTGGACTGCACCTTCCGCCGGATCCAGTTCACGCCCGACCTGCTGCCCTCCGACGTCACCGGCGTGAGGGCCTTCAACCAGAAGCTGAGCGACTTCGAGTTCCGGCCGGGCCCGGTGTTCGCGCAGATCCTGCTCGCCGACGAGATCAACAGGGCCAGCCCCAAGACCCAGGCCGCTCTCCTCGAGGCCATGGAGGAGCGTCAGGTCACCATCGACGGCGAGACGCACAATCTGCCCAAGCCGTTCATGGTCATGGCGACGCAGAACCCGGTCGAATACTCAGGCACGTTCCCGCTTCCCGAGGCTCAGCTCGATCGCTTCTTCATGAAAGTCAGGCTCGGCTACCTCTCCGAAAAAGAGGAATCGAATCTGCTCAGCCACCGAAAGGTCGAGTCGCCGATGCTAGAACTGCAGCCGGTGGTCTCACCCAACGAGCTGAATGCGGCGCAGGAGGCGGTAAGAGATGTGTTCGTCAAGCCCGAGCTGCGCGACTACATCGCGCGCCTGGTTGGGCGCACTCGCGGCAACCCTGAGGTCGCGCTAGGTGCAAGCACCCGGGGCACCATCAACCTCTTTCACGCGAGCCAGGCCCTGGCAGCCGTGCAGGGCCGAAGCTATGTGATCCCGGACGACATCAAGACGCTGGCCGAGTCTGTGCTGGCACACCGCATCATCCTCAGGCCGAACGCCGAGATGCAGGGGCAGAGCGCGGGCAAGTTGGTGGCCGGTCTGCTCGAGCGCGAGCACGTGCCCCAGATGGCGTACGACGGGTAAGGACGACCGGGGGGTCTCGCAGCAGCAGGGATGAACAAGATCGCCCTCGCCGTAGGACTTGGACTTCTGATGTTCTTCACGTACCTGACCGCGATCCGGCCGGCGTACGCATTCGCCTATGCGCTTTGCCTCCTGGGCCTGGTGGCCTGGGTATGGCCGAGGCTCGCCATCCGTGGCATCACCCTTGCCCGCAAGCTCGACCCCGGCTCGCCCACCGTGGGCGAGACATACGAAGAGACCATCGAGGTGCGGCGGTCGGGCTGGGTGCCCGCGCCGTGGGTCGAGGTCCGCGACCTCGGTCAGATCCCCGATTACCAACCCGGCCGGGTGATCTCGGTCGGCAACGAGGTGGTGAGCTGGAGGACGCGGGGGGTCTATCGGCGCCGCGGATGGATGTCCTTTGGGCCTACGTCGGTCAGCGTGCGCGAGCCGTTCGGCCTCTTCAACCAGGAGCTGAAGATGGGGAACCGCACGTCGGTCCTGGTCTATCCACGCGTGCGACCAATCCCCGATCTCATGACTCCGAGCGCTCAGCAGATCGGCAGCTCACAGAGCCTTGGAGCCTGGGCCGAGTATCCGCCCGACACCGGCGGTGTGCGCGATTACACGCCTGGTGACAGCTTCGGTCGCATCCACTGGCCGCTCTCGACGCGGCACGGGCGATTGATGTCGAAAACGTTCGAGCAGCCGCTCACGACGGACCTGTGGATCCTGCTCGACCTCGACCACGCCGTGCATTACGGCGAGGGAGAGGAATCGACGGTCGAATATGCCATCAGCCTCGCCGCGTCGATGGCGTCGCAAGTCCACAGCCGGGGCCGCCAGGTGGGCCTGATCGCCAACGACGCCAAGGGCACGATCCTGGAGCCGCACCGAGCGGTGCGCCAGGACCGCCTCATCCTCGACTACCTTGCGGTGGCGACCGCCGACGGCCGCACGCCGCTGACCAAGACCCTCGCCTGGGATCGCATCCGTCGCTTGCCGCGCCGCGCGATCGCGGTCATCACACCGAGCGCCGATGAGGAATGGGTCCGTTTGCTGCAGGCGGTTCGCGGCCGCCGCACCACCTTGATCGTCTTCTACCTCGACGTGGCCAGCTTCGGCGGCCCCGATCAAAACCCAACGTTCGACCTCGGGCAGGACGTGGATCTCTATGTCGTGCGCAAGGGCGATGACTTCGCACGCCTCGTGAGGACGCGAGATGCAATCCGTATCGCCTAGCTTCCCGACTCGCGTCATGCAGCGGACGCGCGATGCGCTCCCTGGCGGCGTGCTGTGGACTTCGCTGCTCGTCTTCTTCCTGACGCTGGCGGTGTCGAAATCGACCGTGACCGCCGAGTGGGTGGGCGGCATCGAGGTCGTGCCCCTGGTCGCGCTGGCGGGCGCGATCTTCATGGGCTTGCTTGCCCTGACGCCCGTCCCGTGGGGAATTGGCGTCGCGATCGGCGTGGCCGCCGGACCCGTGGTCGCAGGCTTCGCCGCGTGGCCGGCGCTGCATGCGGCGCACCCGAGCGACGCCCTGGGTGTCGACCTCCTGCAGACCTGGTGGCTACGTGTGCAGGACGGCACTGCGGTTGCCGACAGCGCCTTCGACCTCTTCCTCATCAGCTGGCTGATGTGGGTCACCGGTGGCTGGCTCGCCTGGTGTGTCCTGCGGTGGCGCCGGCCACTGCTAGGCTTGGTGCCGGGCGCCGCCGCCTTCGCGACCAACCTTCTCAACTTCCCTCGTGACCAGAACGGCTACGTGCTTACGATCCTCGTCCTCACCCTGGCGCTCCTGCTTTGGACGAACTACACCGGCTCTATCGCCAACGCCACGCGCGCCCGGGTGAAGCTGACGGGCGACGCCCGCTGGGATTTCTGGGAAAGCGGCTTGGTGGCGATGGCCGCGCTCATCGTGGTGGCGATCATGCTGCCCCCACTCTCGACCGTCGACCGCAGCCTCGACATGGAGTCCAGCGCCTTCACCAACTGGGCGCAGCTGCTGCAGACGTTGAGCCATCCGGGGCAGTCGGGAACCGCCGGCGTCGGGAATGGCACGACCGGCTTCTCCACCGACGTCCTCCTCAACCCTGCTTTGAAACGGAACAAAGCCATCGTGTTCACGTACACCGAGCAGGGCACCTTCGCGGCCCCGTATTACTTCCGGGGCGTCGATGACACGTTGCTCGTGAACGGGGCGTGGAGGTACTCGGATGAAGGTCAGTTTCATGCGTCCATCCCAAAGTCGACAATCCCCAAATTCGCCGAGGACTACGCGAAGCTGGACGTGGCCGCGTTCAAGGTGAATATGAGCGCGCCACCCGTCGGGAACAGCGACGTCCTGTTCTATCCCGGCCGGCTTTATCACGCAAGCCGCGATTCGCTGGCGACCGAGTCGCTGGTGACGCCACCGACGATATCGGGCGCGTTGATGAACATCGATCGCCTGTCGAGCGTGTCGCCGCGTACGTCGCGCGGCACCTATGGGGTCACGGTCGAGTACTCCGCTGCCACCACCGCGGACTTGCAGTCGGCCGGGAGCTCCTATCCCGACTGGGTGTCCATCTACAGGCAGATACCGTCCCACTACCGAGCCCCGGACGTCCTCGACAGGATTCACAAGAAGGCCCTGGAAGTCGTGCAGGCGGCCGGCGCCCAGAACGAATATGACGCCGCGGCCGCGATCGAGGCGTACCTGCGCAGCAACCTGTTCACCTATACGCTCGAGCCACTGCTGGCGCCCCCGGGTGTGGATCCGCTCGACAATTTCCTGTTCACCTCACACACGGGGTATTGCGAGTTCTTCGCGACCGCGATGGGGGACATGCTGCGGTCGCTGGGCATCCCGACTCGGCTGGTCAGTGGCTTCGGGCCGGGTACATACGACAGCAATGTCAACGCTTACGTTGTGCGCAGCGAGGACGCGCACACCTGGGTGGAGGTGTACTTCCCGACGTACGGTTGGATCGAATTCGAGCCCACCCGCGACACCAGCGGTACCTACACCACGATTCCGCGCGGGGGCAGCGGTACGAACGCCTGTCAGCGCGACCTTGGGTGCGCTGACCCGGGCGGAGGCAGCACAGGCGGAGTGGTGCCCGTCCCGGGCGGGAAAGGCGCCGGCGGCTCTGACATCCCTGGCTCGAGCGGTGGCGGCGGCTTTTCTTTTCACGTTCCCGACCCGAGCACCCTGACGAAGATCGTCGCGATCGTCATCGCGCTGCTGCTGGTGATGTTCGCGGCGGTGGCGCGATACCTGCGCCCACGGACGGTCATGGGAGTCTGGCGGCGC
>DASWGF010000169.1:0-2389 GCA_036393875.1 Candidatus Dormiibacterota bacterium | reverse complement strand
CCATCTGGTCGAGTACCGAGGCTCGACGATGCGCGGCCTGAGCATGGAAGGCCGGATGACGGTCTGCAACATGAGCATCGAGTGGGGGGCGAAGGCGGGCATGGTGAGCCCGGACGACACCACGTTCGCGTACCTGGAGCGTCGGCCGCACGCGCCTCGGAGCGCGGCCTGGGACGCCGCGGTCGATCACTGGCGGTCGCTCGTGACCGACCCGGACGCGGTCTTCGACCATGAGATTCAGCTCGACGCGACCAAGCTCGAGCCGCACGTCACATGGGGCACGAACCCCGGGCAAGTCGCGCCGGTGACCGGCCGGGTCCCCCAACCGCTCACCGACACCGACGTGCGAGCGCTGCGCTACATGGACCTGCGGCCGGGCACCGCGCTGGCAGACATCGCGATCGACCGGGTCTTCATCGGCTCGTGTACGAATGCGCGTCTCGAGGACCTGCGTGCCGCGTCGAAGGTGATCGCCGGCAAGCACGTGCATCCCAAGGTGCGTGCGATGGTCGTGCCGGGGTCGGCCACCGTCAAGCGTGCCGCCGAGGATGAAGGCCTCGACGCGATCTTCAAGGCCGCCGGTTTCGAGTGGCGCAACGCCGGGTGCTCGATGTGCCTGGGCATGAACCCGGACATCCTGGCGCCCGGCGAGCGATGTGCGTCGACCAGCAACCGCAACTTCGAAGGGCGGCAGGGCGCCGGCGGGCGCACACATCTGATGAGCCCCCCGATGGCGGCTGCCGCCGCGGTGACCGGCCACCTGGTCGACGTTCGAGAACTTCTCTGATGGAATCGGTCAAGCGCGTCACCGGCCGGATGCTGCCCCTCGACCGGGCCGACGTGGACACGGACCAGATCATTCCGAAGCAATTCCTCAAGCGCATCGAGCGGACCGGCTATGGCCCCTTCCTTTTCTATGACTGGCGGCAGGCGGAGGACTTCGTGCTCAACAGGCCCGAGCACGAGGGCGCATCGGTGTTGGTCGCGGGCGCGAACTTCGGCTGCGGGTCGTCGCGTGAGCACGCGCCCTGGGCGATTCGCGACGCGGGCTTCCGCGCCATCGTGGCGCCGAGCTTCGCTGACATCTTCCGCGCGAACTGCGCCAAGACCGGTCTGCTCGCCGTCACGCTGACCGACAGCCAGGTCCGCCATTTGATGGACCTCGCGGCCGAAGACCCGAGTGCCGAGTTGACGGTTGACCTCGAGAAGCAGGAGGTGCGGGGGGAAGGCTTCGCCTACAAGTTCGACATCGACGCGTTCGTGCGCGAGTGCCTGCTGGGAGGTCTCGATGAGATCGGCCTGGTCGAGCGCCACCAATCCGCGATCTCGACGTACGAAGCGCAGCGCTCGGCCTGGCTACCGGCCGTCAAGTGAGGCCCGAGTTTCTCAGCTTCTCGCCCCCGCTGATCGGCGAGGAGGAGATCGAGGAGGTCGTGAAAGCACTGCGTTCGGGCTGGATCACGACCGGTCCACGCGTCGACCGCTTTCAGTCCGAGTTCCGCGAATTCGTCGGAGCGGAGTCGGCTCTGGCGCTCAACTCGTGCACGGGGGCGATGCATATCGCCCTGGCTGTGCTCGGGATCGGACCCGGCGACCGCGTGGTCAGCACGCCAATGACGTTTGCCTCGACCATCCACGTCATCGAGCAGGTCGGAGCGCAGCCGGTGCTGGTGGACGTGGAGCCGGACACCTTGAACATCGACCCTGAACGGATCGAGGCTGCCGTGCGCGCCGACCCGAAGATCAAGGCGATCATGCCCGTCCACATTTACGGCCACCCCTGCGAGATGGACGCGATCATCGGCATCGCACGGCGACACCAGCTGGCCGTGATCGAAGACGCGGCGCACGCGCTGCCCGCGTCTTATCGCGGCCGGATGATCGGCGCTCCCGCCGGCAGCGACGTCACCAACCTCGTTGCGTTCTCGTTCTATGCCAACAAGAACCTGGCCACGGGCGAGGGCGGGATGCTGACGGGCCCGCGGGAGCTCATCGACGAGGCACGCAAGTGGTCGCTTCACGGGATGAGCAGGGATGCGCACCAGCGCTACACGGAAGAGGGCTCGTGGTTCTACGAGGTGCAGCTGCCCGGCTTCAAATACAACATGCCCGACATCCAGGCCGCGATCGGGATCCACCAGCTCGCGAAGCTGCCAATGATGCAGCGGCGGCGGCACGAGATCGTGGCCCAGTACGACGAGGGCTTGACCGGCCTGCCTGGCTTGGAGCTGCCTGTGGTGCGCCCTCACGTCGAGAGCGCGGCTCACATTTATCCGATCCGGCTCAACCTCGAGCGTCTCACCATCAATCGATCACGATTCATCGCCGAGCTCAGGGAGCGGAACATCGGCTCCTCGGTTCACTTCATCCCGATCCACATCCATCCTTA
>DASWGF010000168.1:0-11599 GCA_036393875.1 Candidatus Dormiibacterota bacterium | reverse complement strand
GGACCGCTTGAAGCTGGCGGCGACGCTGCTCCTGACATTGCCGGGCATGCCCGTCATCTACTACGGCACCGAAGTCGGGCTGAGCCAGCGCTTCGACGGCGTGGTCGAGAACGCCGAGGCGCGCCTACCCATGCTCTGGGGCGGCGATCAGAACCAAGACCTGCTCGCGCACTTCCAGGAGCTGGGGCGGATGCGACGCGATTCGATCGCGCTGCGCCGTGGCGACAGGCGCACTGTCCTCGCCGACGCTGAGGTGTTTGTGTACGAACGCAGCACGCCTGACGAGAGCGTGTTGGTCGCCCTCAACTTCAGCGAGACACCTCAGCGCCGCGAGGTGCCGGGCCTGGGCGAGCCGGTCGAGCTCGGACCACTGGGGTGGGCGATCACACCCCATTCAGCCAGCTGACCGGCGAGTCGTCTACCAATCCCGTGGCAGCCGCACGGGCCAGCACGATGTACTCCGCTTGCGCCCACACCAGCGGCCGCGCCGACCCTGTCGGCAGCCCGGTGCCCTCCCAGACCTGCTCGCCAAGCAGCTGGTCGGAACCCGCGAGCGACTCCAGGCCCGCGACGTAGGGTCGGGCGTCGCCGCCGGCGATCACCGTGTAAACGCCACGTTCGCCCAGGAGCAGCGGCCAGAGATGACCCTGCCCTGGGGGCGCGGAGCCTTCGTTCTTCTCTCCGTAGCCGTCGTGGGGGTAGCGGTACCACAGCGTCATCCCACCGGCCTGGCCTGACGACGCGGCGTCGACGACTCGGACGGTCGCGGCCACGCGAGCGTCATGTGCCGGTCGCAGCCCGAGCCGTACCAGCTCGAGGAAGCTGGGATCGACGATCTCGCGCTGGTCCCACACACCGCCCTGGTTCGCGAGGTCGACCAGGTCGGCGGTGTCCGGATGACCGCCCGCGCTGATGCGCAGGTAGTACCCGGACCCCAGCGCGCCGGTGTGGGTGAAGGTGTCACTCTCGAGCTCCGCGTCCCAGCGCCTGGCCGCGGCCGCCCATTCGGAAGAGTGATCTAACGACCTGGACTGCTTTCGCGACCAAAGGACGGCGGCATCGAGGGCCGCGATCTCGGCGGCAATGGTGGCCGGCGAGTAGCCCCCCGCTTCCTCCCACCGCTCCTGCTGGGTGATAGGACCGGTGCGCACGATGTAGTCCGCCGCGCGTGTGATGTCGGGACCATCGCCTGCGCTGAGCTGGCGCGACAGGCGAACGGCAAGCAGGATTGCGTCCGCGGTTTCATCCATCTGCTGAGCCGTCCACACGGGCACGGCTTCGAGGTTTGTGTTTTGGGGCATGCTCCCGTCGTCGCGCTGCTGCCGGCCCATGAAGCGCACCACGTCGAGTGCGGTGCTGATGTCACCCGCGGCGAGCAGCCCGCCGGCCGCGTGAAACAGGTCGCGCGGCCACACTTTGCGATATCCCACGTCGGCGGCGTCGTCCGTTGCGGTGTCACCCCATGGCAGCGCGAGCGACGCGACGATCGCACCTGGGTGACGCTTGTCCTCTGTCATCTTGATCACCTCAGCGCTGTAGTAGAAGAGGGGGGCAACGCCTGGCGGAGCTGTGAGCGATGCAGCGTATTGACGCCAGCCGGTGCGGTAGGCGTCGAACACGGCCTGCGAGCCCCCATGCATGGCGGCGTCCAGCGCAGCGTCGGCCGCCAGGCGGCTGGCCCCGAATGCAAGCGCCGAGGTCCTGGGCCCGCCTTGGGGCAGCTCCCAGGTCAGCGTCACGCGACCGGGCCCAGCTGCCCGGTAGCGATTGGCCAACTGGTGGTTGTGCAGCTGGTCGAAGCCGTCGCCGTGTCCAAGGTAGCCCGCTGTGCGGGGACCCATTGCGCTGTCACCTGCGACCGCGAGCCAGGTCTGGCCTTTGCTGATGTAGCCACGGTTCGCATCGAAGAAGGCGTTTTGGCCGGCGCCGGAGCCATCGAGATGAGGCACGAGGTATGCGTACAGATGCAGGCGTGAACGGTCGCCGGTGAGGTGCGTGCGAACGAGCACGACCGGACCGCTGGGGTCTGTGGCGACTTCGGTCACGATGCTGAAGTGGTGCACCGGGTCATCGACCCGAAGCTCATAGGTGAGCGCGCGGTCGTCGGTCACGCGCGAGGTGGCGATGCCTTGCTGAGACGCATCGAAGAAAAAGCCGGCGCCGTCGGTGACAAGGAATCCGAACTGACGAAGGTTGTCATGGTCCACTGTCGGGTACAGGAGGTCGGCGATCGTGCCATGGACGGCGGTGAACCAGACCTTCGACGCCGGCCCCGATGCCGTGCCGATGGCGTCCTTGTTACCGCTGGTCCAGCGATCGGGAGCGGTGCGCGATGCCGGCGCAGCGTCGCCGCTCCACTCACTTGTCGTATTGAGGAAGTAGACGAGCGGGACCATCGCGCCCACGATCGCGAGGCCGCCCAGGATGAAGAAGAGGCGCCGCCGCAACTAGCCCTTGACGCTGCCCACCGTCAGCCCAGCCCGGAAGTATCTCTGGAGGCCGAGGAACAATGCCATGACCGGCAGCGAGACGATCAGCGATGCGGCGGCGAAGTATCCCCACGGGACCCGATAGTCGTTCTGCAGGCCCCAGAGGCCGACTGGCACCGTGTAGGTGTTCTCATCCAGAAGCAGGACGGACGCCATCACCCATTCGTTCCACGCGGTGAGAAACATGAGCAGCGCTGTGACGGCGAGCGCCGGGACGGAGAGCGGCAGGATGACGCGCCAGAAGGCCTGCGTCACCGTGCATCCGTCGATGAGAGCCGCTTCATCAAGGTCGCGCGGTATGGTGTCGAAGTATCCCTTCAAGTTCCAGGTGCAGAACACCAATGCGACTGACATGTAGGCCAGCACCAGTCCGAACGGAGAACCGACCAGGCCGATCGTCTTGAGGATGAGATAGATCGGGATCAGAGCCAGCACCGACGGAAACGCCTGGATTGCGAGCAGCAGGATCAACGTCATCTGCTTGCCCGCGAACCTGAAACGCGAGAGCGCATAGGCGCCGGTCGCCGAGCCGATGAGGCCCGCGACCATGGTGCCGACCGAGACGCCCAGGCTGTTCCGCAGCCAGAGAGGGAACGGAATCTTGGTCCAGATGTACGTGAAGTTGTCGAAGGTCGGGTGATCCGGCCACAAACTCAACGTCAACGAGTAGAGGGATTGGCCGGGCCTGAACGCGGCCTGGACCACGAAGAACACGGGAAACAAGGCGAAGATCAACATCGTGATCAAGAAGACATAGATGAGGGCCGGCACCCCGACTCGCGAGAGGAGCCTCATCGAGCCTCCTCGCGGACCAGGCCGCTGAAACGAAGGCTCCCGAGCGTGACCCCAAAAAGCATCATGAAAATCACCACCGCGAACGCGGCGATGTAACCGAAGTTGAACAGTTGGAAGGCTTCACGGAACGCATAAACCATCACGAATTCGGTGGCTCCGGGCTTGGCCGCGCTTACGAACGGGCCTCCTGTCGTGATGAGGTAGGCGGTATTGAGCGTGTTGAAGGTCAGGATGGCGCTGAGGACCGTTGCGGGCAGGATCGCCGGACGAAGCAGCGGCACTGTGATCCGCCAGAACCGTTGCCACGAGGTGGCGCCATCCACCGCGGCAGCCTCATACAGCTCGACAGGAATGCTCTGTAATGCTCCAAGGATGACCACCATGAAGAAGGGGTAGGACATCCAGAGGTTGGCGAGGACGATCGAGCCGAACGCCCAGTTCGGATCACTCAGCCACGGCAGGCCCGCATGCGGGCCTGCGACCAGCCGGTACAGCTGATTGAGCGTGCCGAATTCGCCGTTGAAGAAGAACTTCCATACGAGAGCGGTGATGTAGCTTGGGACTGCCCACGGCACGATCAGGGCCACCCTCCAGAAAGCCTTGAAGCGGATTGCCGGGTGGTTGAGCGCAAGCGCAGTCAGCATCCCGAGGGCAAGAAATAGAGGTATGCAGATGGCGACGAAGAGAAACGTCCTGCCCAACACGATGAAGAAGTCCGCATCGAAGGTTTTGAGCAGGCTCTGATAGTTGGTAAGTCCAATGAAGGCGTAGTGGCGGAAGTGATACAGGTTCTGGTTCGTGACCGAGATGTAGACGTTGTAGAGGATCGGATAGAGGCTGATGAGTCCGACCCCAACGATCATCGGGGTCAGGTACGTGAGGGTCGTCAAGGCCCTGACCCGATACATCGTCTAGCCCCAAGCTGAGGGCGGCGGCGCCGACCGCCGCCCTCGTCCGTTGGTCACTCGGCTATTTAAGCTGGGCTACGTTCTTCTCCGCTGCCGACTGCGCATCACTCAGCGCCGCGTCGACGGATTGTTTACCGGTCCATACCGCTTCCAGCGCCTTGGCGACCGGATCCCAGAGCGCTGACATGAATGGTGTGTTCGGTAGCGGGACGCCATTCTTGACCTGGGCGCCGAAGCCGGCGATGTCGGGGATGGCCTGCACCTTGGGGTCTGCCAGCGCCAGCTTGTTGGCTGGAATCTCCCTCGTTGTGACGACCATGTTCGTTTGATTGTCCTTGTTGGTGAAGAACTTCATGACGTCGACTGCGAGCGCGGGATTGGTCGAGTAAGCCCCGAGCATCAGCGTTTTCACACCCACAAAAGGCGACGCGGGCTTTCCAGACCCCGCGACGACCGGCAGGGTCGCGTAGCCGTAATCGACTCCAGCTTTCACGTAGTCCGCGACCGACCACGGACCATTGATGATCATGGCCGCCTTGCCCTCTTTGAAGAGCGTGTCGGCGATGCCATAGTCGACCCCGGCAGGCATGGCGCCCTTGAAGCTGGCAACGAAATTGAAACCTGACTTCGTACCGCTCGTGTTGAGACCGACAGTCCCATCAGCCTTGACGTAAAAGCCACCCGAACCATAGATCCAGGGCGCCTGGAAATAGGCGTCCTTGGGGTTCCATACGACCCCGTACGAACCGGGGTTGCTCTGGCTGTAAGACTTGGCGAAGCTGACCAGGGCGTCAGTGGTCTTCGGAATCTGGCTGCTCGTGATGAGCTTCTTGTTGTAGATGATGGTGATCGCCTCGACCGCCTCGGGCATGCCGTAGATCTTGCCCTCGAAAGTCGCGGCATCCACCGCGGCCTGGGTGTACTGCGAGGTCATGTAGTCCTTGGACGTCCATTGGTCCATGGGCTTGATGGCTTCGAGCTTCACCCACTTGCCGATCTGATCGTCGACCCAGGCCACGATGTCAGGGCCCTGGCCGGCACCCGCCGCGGCAGTGACCGCATCGGTGAGGTTGGGCTTGTGGACCAGATTGATGGTCACGTTTGGGTACTGCTTCATATAGGCGTCGTAGATCGCCTTCTTGGCGTCGAGGTACGTGCCCTCATAACCGTGCCAGATGGTGATGGTGCCGCTGCGGGTGAGCGTGGTCGTCGTCGGTGTCGAGCTGGACCCGCAGGCGGCGGCCAGCATGGCCAGCGTGGCCAGCATGGCGACCCCGGACGGCTTCATCCAGTGCTTCCAGGTGACCAATGTCTCCTCCTTGTTGCTTTGCGATAGCTAAAACGGTTAAGTCGCATCTTAGCCCACGCCATGCGCGTGTCAAGATTCGCCTTGGACGTGACGGCGTGAAGGCATGAGCAGGGTTCGGATCGCGGATGTGGCCGCGGCGGCGGGGGTCTCCAAGGCGACCGTTTCGTTTGCTTTCAATAACTCCGATGAGATCAGCGAGCCCACGCGCAAGCGCGTCATGGCGGTCGCTCGCAAGCTCGGCTATACCCCGCATCCAGCCGCTCGATCGCTTTCCACCAAACGAAGCGGATCCGTCGGATTCCTCATTCCACAGTCGGTTGAGGTGGTCTTTGCGAATCCGTTCGCGTCGCTCCTGATCCGCGGCGTCGGCGAGGTCTGCGAGCAACACGACCTGACGCTTCTGCTGGTTCCACCCTTGAATGGCTCCCTCGAGAGTGCCATCGGCCGTGCCGCCGTAGACGGCTTTATCAGCTTGGGCCTGACTGGGGATCGTAGTCTTGACACCCTCCGGCGCATTGGTCTGCCCTGCATCCTGGTCGATGCAGATCCCCAGCCAGGCGTGGCCACTGTCAACATCGATGACTTCGGCGGTGCGGCTCTCGCCGCCCAACATTTGCTCGAACTCGGTCATAGGCGCATTGCGGTCGTCGGTCTCGGCGAGCCGAGGGACCGCGGCGAGAGTGGGATCGGCGCCCGCCGGCTGGCGGGCTACCGGCAGACGATCCGTGCCGCCGGCGGCCCGGCGCCGCGTGTGGTGCCCGCAGGCATCACTTTTGCGGCGGGCAAGGCTGCTTTCCGGCAATTGTGGCGCGGGCGCAACCATCCGACTGCCGTCCTCGCGATGAGTGACATGGCAGCGATCGGATTGATGGCAAGCGCGCGCGAGCACAGAGTGCGTGTGCCCGAGGACCTGTCGGTAGTCGGCTACGACGACATTCCGATGGCCGAATGGGTGACACCAGCGCTGACCACCGTCCGGCAGCCGATTGCCGAAAAGGGTCGCCAGGCGGCCCGCCTGTTGATTGCCCAGATCGGCGGCAAGCACGTGCGTTCCCCGCTGCCGCTAGCGACCGAGCTGGTGGTCCGGCAATCGACGACGTCTGCGCGCCCTTAGCTGGAACCCCTTGGATATTCGGCCACAGGCAGCGACGCCTCGAACACTTTTGTCTCCAAAACATAGATCGACCACTGCTAGCATCCCAAGCGTTGTGAGATACGTGGGTAAGTGGGTGATGAACGGTGCGGGTGCGCCGAATCACCTGGGGACGGCGACCGCGATGGGGCTGGTGCGTGGGTTACTGGTGGCGCTGGGCGCGCTGGTTTTGCTCGCCTCGGCCGTCACTGCGAGCGCCGCCTCCGCCCCGAGCTCTGGCTCCATTTCCGCCGGCTCGAACTTCACCTGCGCGATCCGGACGGATGCGACCGTGGTCTGCTGGGGCGACCCCACGTCGGGCCGGACCAGCCCCCCGACGGGAACCTTCAGCCAGGTCTCCTCCGGCTTCTCGCACGCCTGCGGGATCGCGACCGACGGCTCGCTGGCGTGCTGGGGCGACAACTTGTCGGGCGAGGTCAGCCCACTCCCGACGGGGACCTTCAGCCAGGTCTCCTCCGGCAACGGCTTTACGTGCGCGGTCAGGACCGACGGGACGCTGACCTGCTGGGGCGATCCGTCGACGGGCCAGACCAACGCGCCGCCGGGAACCTTCAACCAGGTCTCGTCCGGCGGTTTTCACGCCTGCGGCGTCAGGACGGACGGTACGCTGGCCTGCTGGGGCTTGAACCTGTTCCACCTTGTCAGCGGCACGCCGGCAGGTACCTTCAGCCAGGTCTCGGCCGGCTACTTACACACCTGTGCGGTCCGGACGGACGGGGTGGTCATCTGCTGGGGCGACAACTCGTCGGGCCAGGCCCCCCCGGTGGTGGCAGGGCCCTTCAGCCAGGTCAGCTCCGGCGGCAGCACATCGATCGTCGAGCACACCTGCGGGCTCCTGACCGACGGGACGCTGGCCTGCTGGGGCAGCAACTCGTCAGGCCAGGTCAGCCCGCTCCCAACGGGGACCTTCAGCCAGGTCTCCTCCGGCGGCTTGCACAGCTGCGCGATCCAGACCGACGGGACTCCGGTTTGTTGGGGGGACAACTCGCTCAACCAGGCCACTCCACCGGCAGGGGGCCTCGGCCCGCCGGCAGACACCACTCCGCCGGTGATAACCACGCCGGTCGACATCACCGCCGAGGCGACCGGGCCGGCCGGGGCGGTCGTGACCTACGGCGTCAGCGCAACAGATCCTGACGACGCAGCGACCGTCTCCTGCGCGCCCGCATCGGGAAGCACTTTTCCTCTTGGCCTTACAACCGTCGCCTGCACGGCCACCGACACGCACGGCAACGCGGCGAACGCCAGCTTCACCGTCACCGTGACGGACACCACGTCACCCGTGGTCACCATCACTGCGCCCAGCGTTGTGGAGGCGACGGGGCCGAGCGGCGCCTTGGTCAGTTTCACCGCCACCGCTGCCGACACCGTGTCGGGCTCGCTGACGCCTAGCTGTTCGCCCTCCTCGGGCAGCACCTTCGCGCTGGGCAGCACGGCCATCACCTGTACGGCCACGGACACGGCCGGCAATGTCGGCTCGGCCATCGCTACTGTCGTGGTCCAGGACACCACCGCGCCCGTGGTCACCGTCCCCGCCATCAGCCCGGTGGAAGCGACGGGGCCCAGCGGCGCCGCGATCGCGTACGCCGCCACTGCCACCGACGCCGTGTCGGGCTCACTGACCCCGACGTGCGCGCCGGCCTCTGGCAGCACTTTCCCGCTGGGCACCACAACCATCACCTGCTCGGCCATTGACGCAGCCGGCAACACCGGCACCGCCTCCGCCACCGTGGTGGTCCAGGACACCACACCGCCCGTGGTCACCATCGGCGTCATCAGCCCGGTGGAGGCGACGGGGCCGAGCGGCGCCGCGGTCACCTACGCCGCCACGGCCACCGACGCCGTGTCGGGCTCGCTGACGCCGACGTGCTCGCCAGCTTCAGGCAGCACCTTCCCGCTGGGCACCACGACCATCACCTGCTCGGCGACGGATGCAGCCGGCAACACGGGCACCGCCACCGCCACCGTCGTGGTCGAAGACAAGACAGCGCCCACCCTGAGCCTGCCGGCCGACATCACCGCCGTCGCCACCAGCGCGAGTGGGGCGGTCGTTACGTTCGCAGTCGGGGCCACGGATCCCGACAACGCCACCTCCACCCTGACCATCAGCTGCAGCCCGCCCTCAGGCTCGACGTTCCCCGCCGGCGCCACCACCGTCACCTGCACAGCGACCGACCCAGCCGGGAATTCCAGCACCGGCACGTTCCAGGTCGCCGTGGTGGACTTCTCGATCGGCCTGATCAATCCGGTCACGGTTTCGGTAGGCGGCACCGCCTCCACCTCGGTCACGGTCAACTCGGTCAGTGGCTTCAGCTCGACGGTGGCGCTCAGCGCTTCCGGAGCACCCGCCGGCGTGTCGGTGAGCTTCAGCCCGACCCTGGTGACTCCGACCTCCGGGGGCAGCGCGGGCTCGACCCTGACCGTGCACCTGTCGCCGATGGTGACGCCGACGACGTTCACGCTGACCGTGAGCGGAACATTCGAGGGCGTCAGTCACACGTCGACGGCGTCCGTGACGGTGACCGTCAGCAGCCCCGCGATCGCCGATGTGGTCGGTCAGCTGTTGCTGGCAGGGTGCATCGACAATGCGGGCATCGCCAATGCTCTGACGGCCAAGCTCACCGCTGAGCAGGGAGCCATCGGCGGTGGCAACACCAAGACAGCGATCAACATCCTGAGCGCCTTCACGAACCAGGTGCGCGCGCAGAGCGGCAAGCACATCACAGCAGACTGCGGGACTGTTCTCACGACCGATGCCCGCAGCCTGATCGACAGTCTCGCGGTCAGCGCCATACCCAACCCGATCACAGGCTCGGTCCACACGACTTCCGGGTCGGGGGTTGCCGGGGCGATTCTCACGCTGAAGGACTCGGCGGGGACGACCGTTGCCACGGCCACCACCGACATTACGGGCTTCTACTTCTTTGCCACCACTGGCCTGCTCACCCCGGGCGCCACCTACAGCGTGACCGTCGCAGTCCCGATTGGCTTGACGGCCGCGAGCCCGGCGGCCCAGACCTTCACCTGGCCGGGTGGCGCGGAACTCTCGCTCGCCGACTTCACGACCGCCTGACGTCCAGCCTGCACCAGGGCCCGGCCTCCTCCCTCGCGAGGGCTAGTACGATTCGAACATGACCGCGGCGCGCAAGCACCTATCCGGCACTGACCTGGATTTTTACGCGCTCGCATCCGTGCCCCAAGAAGGCCACGCAGACCCGTCGGGTTTGCCGATGACGGTCAAGGTCCTCCTCGAAGGCCTGCTCCGCTTGAGCGAGGCGGGGACCACCAACGAGGAGAGCGTGCGCGCCCTGGCCGCCTGGCCGGCGCCTCCGCCTACAGACGCAGAGCTGCCGTTCCTTCCCGCGCGCGTTTTGATGCAGGACTTCACCGGCGTGCCGGCGGTCGTGGACCTCGCTGCGATGCGATCGGCGATGCAGCGAGCGGGCAAGGACGCGGGCAAGGTCGATCCGCTCGTGCCGGTCGACCTCATCATCGACCACTCCGTGCAGGTCGACGCGTTCGGATTTAAAGACGCCTACACCCGCAACATCGAAAAGGAGATCGAGCGCAACCGCGAGCGGTACTCGCTCCTACGATGGGCCCAGCAAGCCTTCAACAACTTCTCCCTGGTGCCGCCGGGGATGGGCATCTGCCACCAGGTGAACCTCGAGTACGTCGCGCAGGTCGTGCAGGTCCGCAACGTGGCGAAGGGCCGGAAGATCGCGATCCCCGACACACTGATGGGCACCGACTCGCACACCACGATGGTCAACGGGCTCGGCGTGCTGGGATGGGGAGTCGGTGGCATCGAGGCCGAAGCAGCGATGCTCGGCCAGCCCGCGTACCTCGCCTCGCCCATCGTCGTCGGCGTGCGCTTCCACGGAGCGCTGCCCGCCGGATCAACGGCCACCGACCTCGTGCTCACGCTCACGGAGATGCTGCGCAAGCACGGCGTCGTCGACAAGTTTGTCGAGTTCTGCGGCGACGGCCTGTCGACATTGTCGGTGCCCGACCGCGCGACGCTCAGCAACATGTGCCCGGAGTACGGCGCCACCTCCGCGCTTTTCCCGGTCGATGCCCAGACCCTTCGCTACCTCGAGGTCACGGGCCGCAGTCGCGAGCAGATCGAGCTCGTCGAGCGATACACCAAGGAGCAGGGGCTGTTTCGCGTCGACGGCAGCACGACTCCGAAGTTCACCGAGCTGCTCGAGCTCGACCTCAGCCAGGTCGAGCCCAGCCTGGCCGGACCCAAGCGGCCGCAAGACCGCGCGTCGCTGCCAAATGTTTGGAAAAGTTTCACCGCCGCGTTCGGCAACGGGCCGAAACCCGACACAGACGCGGTGTCGAGACTGTCGGATGAAGGTGGGCCGGTCAATGGCCGCTCCGTGGTGGCGGTCGAGGCCAAGCCCGCCGCGCGCGTACAGGACGGCTCCGTGGTGATCGCGGCGATCACGAGCTGCACGAATACTTCCAACCCCACGGTCATGGTGGCCGCGGGCCTGCTGGCGAAGAAGGCGGTGGAGCTAGGGCTGGAAGTGCGTCCGTACGTCAAGACCAGCCTTGCGCCCGGCTCGCGCGTAGTCACCGACTACCTGCAGATGGCCGGCCTGATGGAGCCGCTCGAGAAGCTCGGCTTCTTCTTGGTCGGTTTCGGATGCACCACTTGCATCGGCAACTCGGGCCCGCTGGCCACGCCCGAGATCGAAGCCGCCGTCGTGAAGGAAAACCTCAGCGTGGTGGCCGTGCTGTCTGGCAACCGCAACTTCGAATCCCGCATCCACCCGCTGGTCAAGGCCAGCTATCTCGGCTCGCCGCCGCTCGTTGTCGCCTTTGCGCTGGCGGGCACCGTCCACATCGACCTGACCAAGGACCCTGTTGGGAAGACTCGCGACGGCAAGCCCGTGATGCTGTCGGAGCTCTGGCCGTCGCCGGCGGAGGTCAACGA
>DASWGF010000167.1:0-2496 GCA_036393875.1 Candidatus Dormiibacterota bacterium | reverse complement strand
TCGCAGCTGCCGGGCGGGCGCGGCGCCCTTGGGGTCGAGCAAACGGTGAGAGAGCGAATTCACCTCGTCCCGCGATACCGCCAGCGCATTCACCGGGTTCCGCTCAACCTCGCCCACCCGGTCTGGGTCGACGATCCGCATTTCGACCTCGGCGCTCACATTCGTCGCGAGGTGCTCGCCCCGCCCGGCGACGGCGCCACCCTCCGCCAGCTCGTGATGCGGATCCTCTCGCGGCCGCTCGACATGCGGCGGCCGCTATGGGAGATGACCATCGTCACGGGGTTGCGAGGAGGACGGGTCGTGATCGTCAACCGGGCGCACCACGCCATGGTCGACGGCGTGTCCAGCGTCGACATCCTGACGCTGTTGCTGGACACCACGCCCGAGGGCTTTACGCCCGAGCCGCCCGCCGAAGAATGGAGGCCGCGCCCCGAGCCATCCAACTGGCAGCTCATCCGCCCGATGCTCTGGGATTTCAGAACTGCGGCGAAATCCGATCGGTCCAGGATGCCGGCCATCTGGAACACGACCCACTTGCCATGGACGGGCGTGATCAACGTGGTCCGTAATACCGTGACGCCGCGACCTGACCTCTTCTTCAATCGTAAGATCGGGCCCCAGCGCACCGGTCGCGGGCTCAAGGTGCCGCTCTCGGCCTTCAAAGCATTGAAGGATCGTTTCGGCAGCACCGTCAACGATGCCGTCCTGGCCGTGGTGTCGGAAGCCCTGCATCGCTGGTTCAAGAGCAGGGGCGAGGCCGTGCCTGAGACGGTGCGGGTGTTCTGCCCCGTGAGCGTCCGGGGTGATGACTCGCGAGGTCGCATCGGCAACCAGATCAGTGGCATGGTCCTCGAGCTCCCGACCGGCGATCTCACGATGGAGGATCGCCTCCGCCGCATCAAGGTCACGACCGGCGACCTGAAGCGCACGCGCCAGGCGGTCGC
Source organism: Candidatus Dormiibacterota bacterium (assembly GCA_036393875.1). Classification (GTDB taxonomy): domain Bacteria; phylum Chloroflexota; class Dormibacteria; order Dormibacterales; family Dormibacteraceae; genus UBA10449. The sequence continues at coordinate 1,552 of DASWGF010000167.1, read as the reverse complement.
GGCTGACAAGCTGGCTGGTCTGGCGGATTGGGCGCCCCCTTCGCTGCTCGTGCTGGCGGGCCGGCTCATGTCCAACCCGCAAGCCGGCGCGAACATCAACGTGACCAATATTCCCGGGCCGCAGTTCCCGCTTTATTCCGGCGGGGCTCAGCTCTTGGAGGTTTGGCCGTTCGCGCCGCTGTATCCGTCGATGGGCCTCGGGGTCGCGATCGTCTCTTATAACGGTGATGCGTATTTCGGTCTCACCGCCGACCCCGGCATCGTCCCAGACGTCGAAGAGTTCACCGCGCGGCTCCGCGAAGCCGCCGCGGAATGTACTGCCCTCGCTACTCGCTCAGCGTAAAGCGCATCGTGTTCTGGCCGATGGCGATGAGGTCGCCGTCGGACAGCTGCTTTTCGATCACCGGCTCGCCGTTGACGAGCGTGCCGTTGGTGCTGCCCAGGTCGCTGATCCAAAACGCGCCGGCGCGTACTTCGATGCGGCCATGCCGGCCTGAGGTCGCGGGGTCGCTGACGACCACGTCATTGTCCGGAGCGCGGCCGACGGTGACCATCTCCTTGGGCAGGGCGACGACCCGTCCGGCGAACGGGCCGCTCTCGAAGCTGAGCTTGGCGACGATGGCTTGGCCGGACGCGATGGCCTCCGGCGACATCGCCGAAAGGGAGACCGTCCTCTTGCTCTCCGACGGAACGTCGGCGGGCTGCCAGGCCGGGATGATCGAGGTCGCGGGCTCGCCGGAATCGGTCTGGCCGTTCTCCTGCAGGCCGGGGTTGGTCGGCCACCGGAGCATCGTCGCCTTGACTTCGGAGACGCTCGGGGGCGTCGTGGCCTGCGCCGACGCCACGGGCTCAGGTTCCGGCATCGCCGCCACAGGCTCTGGCGCCGGCTCCTCAGAGACCGGTTCCGGTTCCGGCTCGTGGACCTCAGCGGCCACCGGCTCGGGCTCGGGTTCGGGCTCAGGCGCGGCGGACTCTGCCTCAACCGGCTCGGGCTCGGGCGGCATGACCACCGTCTCCGGCTCAGGCTCCGGTTCCGACTTCAGGTCGGCGGCCTCGACGGGCGCCACAGGCTCCGGCTCCGGGAAGAACGGCACGAAGGCCTCGACCGGCAAATCTTCGACCGCGACCGGCGCCTCGGGTTCCGCAACCGGCTCCGCCACGGACTCGGAGTCGAAAGGTGCGACCTCAGCGACGGGTTCGGGCTCGGGCGGCTCCTCGGCTGCGGTGGGTGCTGCGGCGGGTTCCTCGGCCTCGGGCGGCAGGTCCCCCTCAACCTCGGATGGAACCACAGCAGTCTCCATCTCCTGGGTTTCGAGCACCGCCGTGGGCATCGACTCGGCGGCAGGCGCCTCCGGCTGGCGCACGGTTTCGAGAACCGTCGTCGGCGCGGTCACTCCCTCGCGGGTGTCGGCGCCCTCCATGTCGCGTTGCACCGGCAACACCTGCGTCACCACTTCGGATTCCTTCTCCACCGATGCGGTGCCCAGGAATCGCTCGTACCAGCCCCCGATTCGCTCGAGCCGCTCGACGCGGCGGTCGGGCCGGCCGTTGC
>DASWGF010000166.1:0-4889 GCA_036393875.1 Candidatus Dormiibacterota bacterium | reverse complement strand
ACGGTTGGGCTGAGCTGACCGTGTCTTGCGCCAGCATTCCACCCGATCCTGGCGTAGTCCTCGAGCTCGAACGGGCGACGGCCCCTGGCGGCATGCTCGCGTTGATCAGCCCTGAGAAGCCGGATTGGTTCGAGGCGCACGGGTGGGAGCGGCTCAGCTTCGACCCGACTGAGGTCGTCATTGCCCCCCACGACCCCGAGCTCGAGGCCATCTTCGGACCACTCGATCCACCCCATGAGCTCCTGCGGCGCCCCCGATGACTTGATTCCACACTAAAGAGGACGCGCGAAAGGGTTTCACTTGCGGTTGTACTCGTCGTGGCGGCGCCACCACATGCCGGTCTCGTTGCGACCGAGGGGCGCGCGATCGAGCCACTGGTACATGCTCCAAAGGCCGTCTATCCCCCGCTCGTACGCCGAGTAGGTGTGGTAGACGACGCCGTCCTCGAGCACGAACGCGCTGACGCCGGGCCCTTCCTGCCGGTACGTCTGCCAGTCCGTTCCGACGCTCGACGTGAGCGCAGCGATGAACGGATTCTCCTCGCCGCCCTCCGGCAGCCGAAAGTCCGCCGCGCGGAAGTTGTACTCGGCGGCTCCCGACTCCCACTGCTCCTTGGTGACCGACACCTGGAAGTCATAGTTGAAGTCGCTGTCGGACGAAGACGCCCAGGGGAAGCTCCAGCCCATCCGCCGCTTGTACGCCTGAAGTTTCGCAAGCGGAGCCCGCGACACCGCGCACAGCGTGACGTCGTGATTCGCGAGGTGGACGACGGAGCCGTTGAAGCCGTCTGCGATCGCTGAGCAAGACGGACACCCCGCCGCATAGTCCGGCCCGAACATGAAGTGATAGATGAGGAGCTGCGAGCGCCCTCTGAAGAGATCGGCGAGGGACGCTGTGCCGTCGTCGGTCTCGAAGCGGTACTCCTTGTCCATCCGAACCCAGGGCAGCTCCTGCCGCCTCCGTGCCAATTCGTCGCCACGCCGCGTCAGCGCCTTCTCGGCCTGGAGCAATTCCAGCCGTGCCGCCAGCCACTCTTCACGTGTTCCGATCTTGTGATCGCTCATTGTTTCTCTCCCTTCTCAACGAATTGCTTCAGGCGGTCGAGCGCAGCGTCCCATCGCTTCGAGACCTGCTCGAGATAGGTACTCGCCGCTTCCACTTGTTCCGGCTCGAGCTCCCAGATCCGCTCGCGGCCGCGCCGTAAATCCGAGACGAGCCCAGCCGTGGCGAGCACGTTCAAGTGCTTGGTAACGGCCTGACGCGTGACAGCAGTTCCGGCGGTGAGCCTGGTAATCGAGAGCGGGCCCTCAGAGCTCAATCGGGCCAGCAGAGCAAGCCGCGTTTCGTCACCGAGCGCCGCGAACATCGGCGCCGTGCGCGAGACTTCAAGCCCGCCGGCGCTATGCCGCGACATATCGCGCGATGTTCTCGAGCTGCTCGGCCCATCCGGCGTCGTTCATCCGGAATGCTTCAGCACGCCTTGCCAACGGAATGCGATCGAAGCCTGACTCGACCACCCTGAGTCGTGTGCCTCCGGCGACTTCCTCGAGCTCGAATTCGACCAGCGTGGTGGGCTCGCTCGAGTAGTCCACGCCGGATTTGACCGGGTACGGATGCCACCGGTACGACAGCCGGCTCTCGGGATCCATCCGCTCGATGGCGATCTCGATGGTCACGAGCTCATGGTCGGGCATAGTGATCTGGCCATAGACACTCGCGCCTGGAGCGAATGCACCCTCAAGCTTGATGCCGAACCAGGTGCCAAACTCTTCAGCGTCGGCAAGGGCGCGCCAGACACGCGAACGGGGTGCGCGCAGAACCATCTCTTTCTCGATCCGGTCAGTACTCTTGTGCAATCTCATGGTTGCATGCTAGTCGGGATCTGCTTCTAAATGCAACCTTTAGGTTGCATGAGACTCAACTCCGGCGGCAGCGGATTCCTGTGCAGCCAGAACGTGACACGAGGCGATGATGACTGAAGCCCCGCGGTTCGTTTTGGGCGTTGATCTTGACGGCGTGTGCGCAGACTTCTACGGCGGACTTCGGACCATCGCCGCGGAATGGACCGGTAAGAGCCTCGTGGAGCTCCCTGAAGTTGTGAGCTATAACCTGCCGGAATGGGACCTCGGGCCCTTTGGAGGCTACGAGGAGTTGCACCGCTTCGCGGTCACTCAACGCCAGCTTTTTCAAAAGCTGGAGCCGATGCCGGGGTGCCCATCAGGGCTGCGGAAGCTGTCGGCTGCAAATATCCGAATTCGCATCATCACCCACCGCCTCGTCATCAAGTACTTTCACAAGGAGGCGATTGAGCAAACAGTCGCCTGGCTTGACATTCACGGGATTCCGTACTGGGATCTGTGTTTTATGCGAGACAAAGCAGAGGTGGGAGCGAATCTCTACGTCGAAGATGCTCCTGCGAACGTCGAAGCGATGCGCAATGCGGGACTGCCCACCCTGGTGTTCACAAATTCGACCAACCTCGAGCTCAGCCCGCCCAGGGTCGACTCGTGGGACGAGGTCGTCGAATTCGTCCTTGAAGCACGCGAAGAGTGGAAGGCTCGCCTGGGGTGACCGCATAAGCAAACCCAGTCCGCGCATTTTGGTCACCAACGACGACGGGGTCACCTCGCCCGGCCTGCACGCCCTCGTGGCCGCGATGCGGGAACTCGGCGCGGTCAGCATGGTCGCCCCCGAAACAGAGCATTCCGCCATCGGGCACGCGATCACCACGGCCACCCCGCTCCGCGTGAACGAGTTCGCGCTCAATGGCAAGGCCGTCGGCCTGTCGGTGAACGGCACGCCCGCCGACTGCGTGAAGCTCGCCGTGGGCACGCTCCTCGAGCAGCGGCCGGACCTGGTCGTGTCGGGGATCAACCTCGGTCCCAACACCGCCACCAACATCATCTATTCGGGCACCGTCTCAGCTGCCACCGAGGCCCGGATGCTGGGCATCCCCTCGATCGCGATCTCCATCGGCACCTTCAAGGACCCGCTGTGGGAGACCGCGGCCACCTACGCGCAGCGGGTCGCGCGGATGGTGCTGAAGCACAGGCTTCCACCCAAGGTCCTGCTCAACGTGAACGTCCCCAATCTGCCGCTGGGAGAGGTGAAGGGCGTCAGGTTCACCCGCCAGGGCGACTCCGGCTACGACGAGAGGTTCGAGCTTCACACCGACCCCCGCTCGGTCCCCTACTACATGCGCGTCGGCAGCTATAGGGTGAGCGATCTCGACGAAAGCACCGACGCGCTCTCCCTCGCCCAGGGCTTTGTCTCGGTGACCCCGGTTAGCTTCGACCTCACCTCATACGAGATGGTGGAAGTGCTCAGCCGCTGGGAGCTGAGCTGAGGCGGGCAAGAAGATCGGCGACTCGGTAGGCGACCCCCGCATGGGGTAGGAAGCTTGGGACCCCCGGCACGACCAGCGCGTCGGGCGCCCGGCTGTGGACCGGAAGCACGAGCTTCGGATGGACGGTGGTCACCATCCGGACCACGTCCTCGGGGCGGGAGTGGCCGGAGCTCGTGATCGTCTGGAGCTCGATACCGAAGCGGGCCGACCAGGCCTCGAGGACTGCGTAGGCAGGATCGAAGGGTCCCATCGGCGAGCCTCCGGATTGGATCCACATCGAGCCGGGCGGCGGCTGAAGGTCGATCAGGAGCGGCAGCGATTCGAAGCCAAGCTGGAGGCAATGGCCCCGCGGGTCGTCGCGAATCGGGTCGGTCGAGCCAAGGACATCCGGCCAGCCTGACATCGCGGCCATCTGAGGTTCCATCAGGAGCCGGCGGCCGGCGGCCGCGCAGCCGGCGGCGAGGCCGGCCACCCGCTCCCGGTTCATGCCGTAGCAGTTGACGATGATCAGGCCCGGCGCGTCGACGAGCGCCCGGCCCAGCTCGGCGATGGCGTCTGCTTCATTGAGCGGTGAGGGGGCGCCTTCGATCGAGACGGAGCCCAGCGAGACGCCCTCCTGGATCAGCAGGTCGACGCCTCGCGCTGCATCCGCGAAGGCCTCGGTCAGCTCCCGGCGGAGGCCGTGCCAGCGGTGGTCGCCTGTGAAGGCGAAGCTGGCCTCGGGGGTCTCGATGAGGAAGCCGGTGGCGCCGGGCAGGTCGTGGTCAACGGCGAAAAAGCGGATCCGGATCGGACCGACTGCAATGGTTTCGCCGTCCGCGACGCCCGATCCTGTTGGATGCCGCCATGGCAGGTAGCCGCAGCTGTCGGCCGCCGCCCGGACCGGCTCCATGGCGGCGGGGTAGTAAAGCGGCACGCCCGGGCCGAGCAGGGGGATCAGGCCGGTGTGGTCCAGATGCATGTGGGTGATGAAGAGGTGGGTGCGGCCGTCCCAGGCGTCGCCGGCGTAGACGCCCTCGAGCGGGGGCGCGGCACCGACCGCCAACAGGTCGCCTAGCTCGCTGCCGTGCCGCGGCTCCAGGCCCAGAGAAAAGAGCGTCCGGCCGGGGGCGTGCTCGCGTCCGAAGTCGAACAGGCAGCGCGTGTCACCGTGCTCGACCAGAAACTTGAGCCCGGTCGGGTTGCCGGTGTGAAGGAAGGTGAGCAGCGTGCTTGCGGCACTCATGGCGAACCGACGATCATAGACCGCGGTGGCGACCCAGAGGTCGGCCGAGCTTCCCCGGCGAGCCCGGACCATCCGCGCCGACCGCCGCCGTCGCGAGCGCGCCGATGCCCTCTCCGGCTACCTAATGATCTCGCCGGCGATGGCGCTCCTGATCGTCTTCATACTCATCCCCGCGCTCTGGATATTTTGGCTTTCCTTCCAGCGCTGGGACCTGATCAGCGGCACCAGCGACTACATCGGCTCCGCCAACTTCGAGCGCCTGCTGCTCCGCGACGACGTGTTCCGGAAGGCGGTCTGGCAGACCGTCTACTTCGTCGC
>DASWGF010000165.1:0-1612 GCA_036393875.1 Candidatus Dormiibacterota bacterium | reverse complement strand
TGGCGATGCGCGCTGCCGAGCTCGAGATGCCGGCGCTGGCGATCACCGACCGTGGCGGCGTCTATGGAGCTGTGAAGTTCTTGCAGGCATGCCGGAAGGTCGGGGTCAAGCCTCTGATCGGCGCCGCTCTGGAGGTCGACGGAGCCGAGCTGCTGCTGATCGCCCGCAACCTGCGGGGCTACTCCAACCTCTGCCGGCTGATCAGCCTCGCCCACGTCGACCAGCCCAAGGGCGAGGCACGCGCGGCGCTCGCCACCGTCGCCGAGCACCGCGGCGATCTCTTCTACCTCACCGGCACCGACGAAGAACAGCGCTTGCGCGGGCTCCAGGAGGCGCTCGGCAAGGAAAACGTGTTCAGCGAGCTCCATCACCACCTTCGCCCGGAGGACTCGTGGGTGCTGGAGGGACGAGCTGAGATGGCGAAGCGGTGCGGGGCGCCGGCCGTGGCCACCAACGAAGTCCATTACCACGCCAAGGAGCGGCGCCGGCTGCATGACGTGCTGGTCGCGATCCGTCATCGCGCCACCCTGGAGGAGGCGCGGCCGCACCTGTTTCCCAACACCGAGCACTGCCTCAAAGGCGCCAGCGAGATGCGCATGCTTTTCAAAGGCCACTCCGAGGCGCTCTCCATGCCCTGGGAGATCGCGAAGGAGTGCGACCTCGACCTCGATTTTCGCAAGGTCCGCTTTCCCGGCTACCCGGTCCCCGAAGGCGAGACGCCTTTCTCCTTTCTATACAAGCTGTGCTTCGAGGGAGTGCGGGAGCGGTACCGGCCGATCACGCTTGCCGTCACCCAGAGGCTGCAGCGCGAGCTGGAGGTGATCGAGAAGACAGGGCTCGCCGAGTTCTTCCTCATCAACTGGGACCTCATGCGCTTCGCGCGTGAGCATGGTGTGCCAGGCCAGGGTCGCGGGTCGGCGGCCGATTCGATCGTCGCTTACGTGCTCGGCATCACCCGCGTCGACCCCATCGAGCACAACCTCCTCTTCGAGCGCTTCCTGCACGAGGAGATGACGAGCACGCCCGACATCGACATCGATTTCTCCACCGAGCATCGCGAGCAGGTGATCCAGTACATCTACGACAAGTACGGATGGGAGCGGACCGGGATGGTCTGCAACGTCGTCACGTTCCAGCCTCGCATGGCGATCAGGCAGGTCGGCAAGGCGCTCGGGTTCTCGGCCGAGCTGGTCGACCGGCTGGCCAAAGGCGTGGACCGCTGGTTCACCGAGGACGTCGAGGACTCGATGACCGGCGCGGTGCCGCCACCTGACATGAGGCCGCAGAGCTGGCAGCAGTTTCTCGAGCTGTGCCGCGAGGTGCAGGACTTCCCGCGTCACCTTTCCATCCACAACGGCGGGATGCTGGTCACGGGCGAGCCGCTGGTGGACATCGCGCCCGTCGAGCCGGCGACGATGGAGGGCCGGCGCGTCGTTCAGTTCAACAAGGACGACGTCGAAGACCTGGGCTTGATCAAGATGGACATGCTCGGGCTGCGCACGCTCTCGGTGGTGGCCGAATCCTTGGAGCTGATCCGCGACCTGACCGGCGTCCGTCCGGACCTCGACCAGCTGCGGCTCAACGACCCCAAGGTGTTCGAGATGTGCAGCGA
>DASWGF010000164.1:0-5413 GCA_036393875.1 Candidatus Dormiibacterota bacterium | reverse complement strand
CTCTGTCGGCCCGCTCGTTCGGGTCCCCTCTCCCGTCCACGGTGACGGTGTCCTGATCGTCGCGCCAAATACGACCGTAGAGGGGATCAGGAGAATACGTTGCAGTCATTCGCAGAAGCGGGCGTGCGCCCGCATACTTTGGCGGCCCTGGCCGCCCTCGGCATCAACGAACCGGTACCGGTTCAAGCGCAGGCAATCCCACTCATCATGCAGGGGCGGGATGTTGTCATCGAGGCTCCGACCGGCTCGGGCAAAACCTTCGCTTACCTCATCCCGATGGTGGAGCGTCTGCCCCGTCGCGGCGCCGGACCAAGAGCCCTCATCGTCACCCCGACGCGCGAGCTCGCGCTGCAGGTGGAGAAGGTCCTTCGTTCGCTCGCTACCGACTTGCGCTCCGCCGTGCTCTACGGCGGCGTTGGATACGCCACCCAGCGGCTCGCGCTGAAGAGCGGCGTCGACGTGGTGGTCGGCACCCCCGGCCGCATCATGGACCTGGTCACGCAGGGTCGGGTCTCGCTTTCGCGTGTCGAGTACCTCGTCCTCGACGAGGCGGACGAGATGCTGGACGCGGGCTTTGCGCCCGCGGTCGAGAAGATGCTCGGCCTCACCTACGAGCCCCAGACGGTGCTCGCCTCGGCGACGATGCCGACGTGGGTAACCCGCATGATCGAGAAGCACACGCACGATCACGCAGAGGTCCGGGTCGACTCTGAAAAAGAGGCGGACCTGGAGCACGGCCTCCTTCGCGTAGCCCGCGAGTACAAGCTGCAGACCCTCAGCCGGGTGCTGCACCGCCACGGCGGATCGGCGATCGTCTTCGGCCGCACCAAGCATGGGGTGTCCAAGCTGAACGGCCACCTGCGCCAGCTCGGCCACAATTCGGTCGAGCTCCAGGGCAACCTTTCACAGGCCATCCGAGACCGCGCGATGGCCTCGTTCCGCGACGGTCGGAGCCAGGTCCTCGTCGCCACCAACGTGGCGGCGCGCGGCATCGACGTCGCCGACGTCGGCCTCGTCGTCAACTTCGAGCTTCCCGATTCCGCCCAGTGGTTGACTCACAGGGTCGGTCGCACCGCACGCATGGGCGTCGCGGGACGGGCGCTGACGTTCGTGACCCCTGAGGACGAGTTCGCCTGGGTCAAGCTCAGCCGTCAGGGGGCTCCGAACATTCGCGAGCTGAACGCCAAGCTCTTCCTCGATGAGGGCAGCTGGCAGTACCAGGAGCACCGGCCCGCGGCCGCACCTCGGGCGGTCGCGCCTCCGCCGAGGAATGTGCGGCGCAATCGTGGCCCGCGCTGGCCCGCGAGCAACCGGTCCGGCAGGAGCAGCACGAGACCGGTTCGGTAGGGCCCATACTGCTTGCAGACCCGACGCGACAGGCTGGCGTTTCCTCCCGTGAACCTGCCGATCCCTTGGCCACTGAGGAGAGACGAGGTTCACCCATGGACACAGCCAACCCGACTGCCCTGCTCGTCGATGACGAGCTGACCTCACGCGCGGCCCATTCGGCCCGCCTCGAAGGCGAGGGCTACACGGTGTTCGTGGCCCAAAACCAGGCCGATGCGCTCAGCCGGGCCAAGCAGGTTGCGCCCAAGGTCATATTTGCCCACCTCGGGCGGTCCGGCCTCGGCAACCTGGCCTTGATTCAGGCCCTTCGCTCAGACGACACCTGCAGGCACATTCCGGTGGTCGTCGTCAGAGACCAGCCGGCGGTCGCTGCCAAGCCGGCCAAGCTGCGTCCAGTGCCCCACGACAGCTGGTAGCGCGCTAGGCGCGTCGATGCAACTTTGAGACCACGCTGTTCTCAGCCACCAGCCGGCCCGCAAACCAGACCTTCTCCGGCTGCGGCTGCAGCCTGAGCGCTTCTTCCCAGGACGGCACCGGCAGCAGCTGAAGGTCGGCCCGCGCCCCCGGCTTGAGCCCGTAGTCGGACAGCCGCGCCGCCCGCGCAGGCGCTTCGGTGACGGCGCGCAGGACGAACGCGAGGTCTGACCTACTCGTCAGGTGCGCGGCGTGCGCCGAGATCAGGGCGACCTCGAGCATCGAGCCTCGCCCGAACGGATAGAACCCATCCTTGACGCAGTCCTGGCCGAACAGGACGTTCACGCCTGCCGCACGAAGCTCGCCCACGCGCGTCAGGCCTCGCCGAATCAGCCCTCGGTCCCCGCGACCCTGCAGGACCAGGTTGGTGACCGGGTTGGCGGCTATCGAGATGGCGGCCCGCCGGCACTTGTCGATGACGCGCTCTGCGTAGTCGTCCGGAGCCGCTGCCAGCGAGCACACGTGGCCCGCGCACACGCGGCCCAAATACCCCCGCCGCAAGGCTTCGTCGGCGACCATCTCCAGGGTCCGCATGCCGCCGTCGTCGCTCTCGTCCACGTGCATGTCGAGGTCGCGGTCGAATTTCTGGGCGAGATCGAAGCACAGGCCCACGTGCTCGCGCTGGGCGCCCTCGTCGAGCTCCCAGTGGGGCATGCCGCCGACTACGTCGGCGCCCGCTTCCATCGCCGCCTCCATCAATGCATAGGCCCCCGGGTCGCGAAGGATGCCCTCCTGGGGGAACGCGATCGTGCGCACCTCGGCGATGTCGGCGCAGTCGGCCGCCGCGGCCATCACCCCCTCCAGCGGCGTCAGCCCGCCGATCGTATCCACATCCACGTGCGATCGCAGCCGGGTCGTTCCGGACCGCACCGAGGCCTCGATCACCGACCGAGCCCGCCCTCTCACGTCCTCCACGGTGTAGCGCCGCTTGCGCTCGTGGATGGCTTCGATCGCCCCGGTCAAGGTTCCGTCGTGCTCGCGTAGCTCGTCGCGGATGAGGGCCTTGTCCAGGTGGACGTGGCCGTCCATGAAGGCGGGCAGGAGAAGCCTGCCGGCGGCGTCCTCGGCCGAAGGACTGCCGGCTGCGGCGCCGGGTCCGATCGCCGTTATCCGTTCTCCGTCGATGACGACGTCGGCGACCTCGCCTCCCGGCAGAAAGACGTCCCGCAAAGTCCACACGGGCGGCTACCATAGCGCGGGGACCCCGGTTGGGGGACCGGGGCGCAAGTCAAGGGGGAATGCGTCATGGCGGTGGCCACTGCTGCGCGAGAGCGCGATGTCGTCTACCCGGAGGATCGGCTGCCCTGGCCGCAGACCATCCTGATGGGGCTCCAGCACGTGATGGCCATGTTCGGCGCCACCGTCCTGGTGCCGCTGATCCTGGGGTTCAACCCGAACACTGTGATCTTCTTCAGCGGCGTGGCGACGCTGATCTTTCTCGTCATCACCGGCTTCAAGGTGCCGAGCTATCTCGGCTCCAGCTTCTCATTCATCGGATCGGTGCTGGCCGTCCAGGGCGCCCACGCGAACCATGGACTCGCCTATGCGGGCATCTTCATGGCCGGCGTGATCTACCTGGCAATCGGAGTCGTCGTGCATTTCGTCGGCGTGAATCCGATCCGGTACCTCTTGCCCCCCGTGGTCACGGGCACGGTGGTGGCGGTGATCGGACTCGCGCTGGCGAGCGCCGCGACCGGCAACTTTGCGGGCGAGCCCTTCACCGCGATGGTCACGCTGCTGGCCGCGGTCGGCGCCGCCGTCTATCTCCGAGGCTTCCCGCGCATGCTGCCGGTGTTGATCGGCATCGTGATCGGCTATATCGTCTCCGCCGTCTATCCGCCCTGCGCTGACGCCAAGTCCGCCTGCCATATCGACTTCAACGCCATCGGCAACGCGTCAATCGTCGGCGTGCCGGCCTTCAGCTTCCCCGACTTCAGCCAGTTCGGGACCACGCTGAGCCTGTTCTTCTTCATCCCGGTGATCCTGGTGGCAGAGAATGCAGGCCACGTCTACGCGATCAGCGGCATCATGAAGCGCGACCTGAGCCCCATGCTCGGGCGCACCTTCATGGGCGACGGGGTCGCCACCGCCATCAGCGGCCTGTTCGGCGGCACTGGTGAAACCACGTATGCCGAGAACATCGGCGTCATGGGCATCACGCGCGTCTTCTCGATCATGGTCTTCGTCGTGGCGGCGATCTTTGCGGTCCTGCTCGGCTTCATCCCGATCTTCGGGGCTCTCGTGCGCAGCATCCCGGTCAGCGTACAGGGCGGCATCGAGATGTATCTCTTTGGTCTGATCGCGGTCATCGGCGGCAAGATCTGGGTCGACGCCAAGGTCGACTTTTCCAAGCGCGCCAACCTCGCGGTGGCTGCGATACCGCTCATCATCGCCGCCGGGATCCCGGCCACGCAGGCCATCCCGATCCACCTCGGCAGCCTGACCCTCACGTTCAACAACCTGGGACTGGGCGCGCTGAGCGCGATCGTGCTCTACCAGCTGCTCCGCCCGGGCCACGTGCGCGACCAGGAGAAGGAGCCCGCGGAGGTGGTCGCGCCCGGCTAACGCAGCGCGGGCATATGTCGCCGAAAAAGCACACTCTCACCAAGAAGGACTATGAGAAGGAGCTCAGGCGCCTTCAGGTCGAGCTCGTTCAGCTCGAGGAGTGGATCCGGCATCGAGGTCTGCGCGTCGTCGTGCTGTTCGAAGGCCGCGATACGGCCGGCAAGGGAGGCGTCATCAAGCGGATCATGGCGCTGCTCAACCCTCGATTTTGCCGGGTGGTGGCGCTGCCGGCGCCGACCGAGAAGGAGAGGTCGCAGTGGTACTTCCAGCGCTACATCGCGCATTTGCCCTCGGCGGGCGAGATGGTGCTGTTCGACCGCAGCTGGTACAACCGCGCGGGCGTAGAGCATGTGATGGGCTTCTGCACGGACACCGAATACGACGAGTTCATGCTGACGTGCCCACAGTTCGAGAGGATGCTGGTCCGCGCCGGAATCATCCTGATCAAGTACTGGCTCTCGGTGAGCGATGACGAGCAGGAGCGGCGGTTCCTCGGGCGGATCAACGATCCCAGCAAGAGATGGAAGCTGAGTCCGATGGACCTGCAGGCGCGGGCGAGATGGGTCGACTACTCAGAGGCGAAGGACCAGATGTTCGCCTTCTGTGACATCAAAGAAGCGCCCTGGTACGTCGTCGAGACGGACAACAAGCGGGCCGCTCATCTCAACCTGATCACCCACTTTCTCAGCCTCATTCAGTACAAAGACGTGCCGCACGAGAAGATCAAGCTGCCGCCGCGGCAGAAGCGAAGCTACGACCGGCCGCCAAAGGGCTCGCAGCGAATGGTGCCGACCAGCTACGAAGTCGCATGAACCTGCTCAGGTGGCCAAGAAGATGTGCGGCGACGACGCCGACTCCGTCGCCGTGATCGCGGTGTTGGAGCGTGGCAAGGGTTGACCCGTGGCGGCGTTAATACAGTTGCTGTGGTCACAAACCGGCTGCCGCGGCTGAATACGCTCCTCATAGCGGTCGTGGCCGTGATCGGCCTCGGCGTGCTGGCCGATGGGGTGGTGATCGTCACCCACCT
>DASWGF010000163.1:0-2060 GCA_036393875.1 Candidatus Dormiibacterota bacterium | reverse complement strand
GGAGCTGCTCGGCTACGACGACGTGCGCAACTACGACGGATCGTGGACGGAGTGGGGCAGCTCGATCCGGGTCCCCATCGAAAAGTAATGGCCCTCACCACCGTCGACCACTCGGCGCTCAAGGTCAACCAGGCCGGGATCATCGTGACGGTGCTGGTCGCGTTTTTCGGCAGCTGGATCCTCGCCGGCAACCGGCTGGTGTTGCTCTTGATCCCGCTGCTCGCCGTGGTGCTCTTGCTGGGGACCTTCGCGCCCCGGCTGGCGCTGTTCAAGCAGCTCTATTTCAGGGTCCTCAAGCCGGCCGGCATCGTCAAGCCGCGGCCGGTGCAGGATCGGCCCGAACCTCACAACTTCGCGCAGGGGCTGGGCGGAGTCTTTTTGGCGATCTCGTCAGTCCTTGTATTTCTGCCGGTTGACGCGCGTACCAGCGTGCTCACTGTCGGTTTGGGGCTGGCGATCGCATTGCTCGTCGCCGCCCTCGCCTTCGTCAACCTGGCGTTCGGCTACTGCCTCGGATGCCAGATCTACTTCCAGCTTGGCAAGCGGGGATTGATCAGGGCGTGAGCGTCCAGCTTCTGGCTCTGGCGGTGGCGGGCATGGTTGTGCTTGCTGCCGCCGGCCTGGAGGCCGTAAGGGCGGCGCGTGCCCGGCGACTCGTCGCCGGCGCGACGTCCGGCGCATCCACCGAGCCTTACATCCTCTATTTCACTGGCGAGAACTGCACCGTGTGTCGCACCCATCAGGAGCCGGCGCTGGCGAAGCTCGGTACCGTGAGGGTGGATAAGGTCGACGCCATCGCCGAGCGGGAGCTGGCGGACCGCTTCGAGGTCTATACGCTGCCGACCACGGTCGTGATGACCGCCGAAGGCCGCGCGCTGCATGTCAACTACGGCTACGCGCCGGCCCAGAAGCTGGATCGACAGCTGGCCGAGGCGCGGAGCGGCGCCAAGCTGGAGCGAACCGCCACCGCCTAAGCTGGACTCGTGCGCCGCGTCGTCGTCGCCGCCCTAGCCCTGCTTGTTGTCATCGCCGCGTGTGGCGAATCGCAGGCGAAGCCGGCCCTCGAGCTCGTGCTGGGCGCGATCTACCCGCTGAGCGGATCGCAAGCCGCGGGCGGCAAGGAGGAGCTCGCCGGGGTCAAAGCCGCGCTGTCGCTGGCACGCAGCAGCGGTGCGCTGAAATTGCCGGTGCGCCTCGATGTGGTCGACGCCAACACGCCTCAGGCCGCTGTCGCCGCGGTCGACCACCTGGTCCGGGACGACCACGTGTCCGCCGTCCTGGGCACCTATGGCAGCACGCTCTCGGCCGCGGCGTCAGCCCGCGCCGAGGAGCTGAAGACCGTGTACTGGGAGACGGGGGCAGTCGCGGATCCCATCACCGCGCAGCGCCACTACGTCTTTCGCACCGTGGCCACCGGCGGCTCGCTCGGCCGCATGGCCGTCACGTTCACGCACGACGTGCTCATCTCCGACTACAAGCTGCAAGCGCCGCGAGTTGTCGTCATCCGCGTCAATGACATCTACGGCCGTTCGGTCGCCGGTGGCGAGCAAGCCCTCGCCTCGAACCTCGGCATCAGCGTTGTCGATGTCATCGAGTACGACCCACACGCGTACGACGCGGCGGCAATCGCGACACGAGTCGCTGCCGATCGCCCGGATTTCCTGTGGGACGTGAGCTATCTCGACGATGGCGTCGCCATCTGGCAGGCGCTGCTCACCCAGCACGTCGCCGTGAAGGCAGCGGTCGGAACCAGCTCCGCATTCTGCATGCCTGAGTTCGGCAGGCGGCTGGGCGGAGGTGCGGTCGGTGTCTATGCGGCCGACAAGCCCGATTCGGACATCGGCGCCGCAGCGCTTTCCCCGGCGGGACTTGCCATACGCGACCAGGCGCGCTCTGTCTACGGGCGAGACAACGGTGGCGCGTCGATGTCGATTCCGGCGGTGGCGGGTTTTGTCGGGGGCTGGACGCTGTTTCACGACGTCCTCGGCATGATGTCCGGCAGCGCGACATCAGAGTCCATTCGCGCGGCAGCGGTGAACGTCGATGTGCCGGTGGGCGAC
>DASWGF010000162.1:0-3025 GCA_036393875.1 Candidatus Dormiibacterota bacterium | reverse complement strand
CGGAGACGACCGGCTGTTCGTGCATATCCGCATGGACGCGGATCCGCCCAGCAAGGCGGTGCAGGCGCTCGAAGCGGCGGGGCAGCCGGTGGTCACGTTGACTCTGCGCGACAAGCTCGATCTCGGCGGCGAGTTCCTGCGTTGGGAGATCGCGACCGCGATCGCCGGGTCGGTCCTTGGCATCGACCCGTTCGACCAACCCAACGTGCAGGAGTCGAAGGACAACACCAAGAAGGTCCTCGCCAAGTACCGCACCAGCGGCAAGCTCCCGAAGGCGGAGTCGGTGCCGGCGGCCAAGTCTCGAGCGGGCTTGAAAACGCTTCTCGGCCAGGCCAAGCGCGGGGCGTACTTCGCGATCATGGCCTACACCACGCGTACGACCGCCTCGCAGGCCGCCATCGCCTCGATTCGAACTTCGGTCCGCGACACGACCCATTACGCCACCACCGCGGGCTACGGGCCTCGCTTCCTCCACTCGACCGGACAGCTGCACAAGGGCGGCCCCAAGGTCGGCCTTTTCCTGCAGATCGTGCAGGACGACACGAAAGACGTGGCCATTCCCGGCCAGCCGTACAGCTTCTCGATCCTCAAGCAGGCGCAGTCGCTGGGCGACCTGGAGTCGCTGGCATCGCGCCGGCTCCCTGTGCTGCGGGTGACGCTCGGCCGGGAGGCGGCGGCGGGCTGGAAGGCCCTGGCGGCGGCGGTTCGAACGGCGGTCAGATAGGGGTGTTCACGCCCCTCTCCCTAACCCTCCCCCCGATGGGGGGAGGGGATTCGTAAAGGAGCGACAGCGATGGAGATGGGGATGGTCGGCCTGGGCCGCATGGGCGGCAACATGGTTCTCCGGCTGATGAAGCGCGGCCACCGCATGATCGCCTACGACCGCTCGGCCGACGCGATCAAGGAGAAGGCCTCGCAGGGAGCGGTCGGAGCCTTCACCGTCGAGGACTTCGTCAAAGCGTTTCAAACGAAGCCGCGCGTGATGTGGGTGATGGTCCCCGCCGGCGATCCCACGACCGAAGCCATCGATCAGCTCGCGGCGCTGGGCGACCCGGGCGACATCATCATCGACGGCGGCAACACCAACTGGAAGGTCGCCATGGGGGATGCCGCGCGGGTCAAGGCGAAGGGCATGCACTACATGGACGCAGGAACTTCGGGCGGGATCTGGGGCCTCGCCAACGGCTACAGCCTGATGGTGGGCGGTGAGAAAGACTCGTTCGACCATTGCCTACCGCTGCTCAAAGACCTCGCGCCAGACGACGGAGGACTCGTCTACACAGGTCCTGAGGGCTCAGGGCATTTCGTGAAGATGGTGCACAACGGCGTCGAGTACGGCCTCATGCAGGCGTACGCCGAAGGCTTCCAGGTGATGAAGCTTTCCAAAGCCTTCCCGAGTATGGACATGCACGCGATCGCCGAGGCCTGGCGCACCGGCAGCGTGGTGCGCTCGTGGTTGCTGGACCTGATCGCGAGAGGCCTGGAGGCTGATCCCGAGCTCTCCACGATCAAGGGCTACGTCGAAGACACCGGCGAAGGCCGCTGGACGGTCGAGGCGGCGATCGACGAATCCGTGCCAGTGCCGATCATCGCCGAGTCGCTGTTTGCACGATTCCGCAGCCGCATGGAGAACACGTTTGGCGACCGCATGCTCGCGATGATGCGAAATCAATTCGGCGGACATGCAGTAGTGACCGACGCCAAGGGCGAGACAGCCCAGCGTTGAGCACGACAGCGACTGTGGCGCCCAATCCGCTCGCCGAAGGGCTGCACGACTACCGCGTTGCCGAACCGGCGGTGATGGTGATCTTCGGCGCCACCGGTGACCTCAGCGGTCGCAAGCTCCTGCCTGCCCTCTACAACCTGGCCAAGCAGCGCCTGCTCCCGGCGGGCTTCGCGGTGGTGGGCGCGGCGATCGACGACCTGAGCGACGACGCGTTTCGCAAGCGCGCCACTGACAAGATCACGACCTTCTCGCGCACGCAGCCCGTCGATCCACAGGTGCTGCAGTCATTCCTGGAAGCGCTGTTCTACGTGAAGGTCGATTTCGGCAAGCTCGACGACTTCAAAACACTCGCACGAAAGCTCGACGAGCTCGACCACGCACGGCATGTCGGTGGCAACCGGGTGTTGTACTGCGCGACCCCGCCACCGACGTACGAGACCATCACCGAGCAGCTGCGAGCTGCTGGACTGAACTCAGGCGACGGCTACCACCGGATCGTGGTCGAGAAGCCGTTCGGCACTGACCTCAAGTCGGCGCGCGAGCTGAACAAGATCGTGCAGCGCGTCTTCCACGAGGACTCGGTCTTCCGCATCGACCACTACCTCGGCAAGGAGACGGTGCAGAACATCCTGGCCTTCAGGTTCGCCAACACGATCTTCGAGCCGATCTGGAACTCGAACCTCATCGATTCCGTGCAGATCACCGCGGCTGAGGAGCTCGGCGTCGAGCTGCGCGGCGCGTATTACGACAGGGCGGGCGCGTCGCGCGACATCATCCAGAACCACGCGCTGCAGCTGCTCGCCCTCACGGCCATGGAGCCGCCGATCGCGTTCGACGCCAACGCGGTGCGCGACGAGAAGGTGAAGGTGCTGCGCGCCATCCGTCCGCTTTCGGAAGATGAGCTCGCTCACTCGACGGTGCGTGGCCAGTACTCGAAGGGATGGGTCCTCGGAGAGCGCGTGGTCGGCTACCGCGAGGAGCATGGGATCCCGCCGGGCTCGCTCACCGAAACATTCGCCGCGCTGCGACTCTTCGTCGACAACTGGCGCTGGGCCGGCGTGCCGTTCTACATCCGCGCGGGCAAAAGGTTGCCGAAGCGCGCGACGGAGATCCGCATCGCCTTCAAAAAGCCACCGCACCTCACCTTCGGTCGGGAGGCGGCGGCCGAGCTCGAGTCGAACGCGATCACCCTGCGCATCCAGCCCGAGGAGGGAATCTCGCTTCGCTTTGGCGCCAAGGTGCCAAGCGCCGGCGTGAAGCTGCGCAGCGTGACCATGGACTTCGACTACGCGTCGTCGT
>DASWGF010000161.1:0-4174 GCA_036393875.1 Candidatus Dormiibacterota bacterium | reverse complement strand
CGCGATGGGCAAGCAGAAGAAGCAGGTCGGCTTCGTCACGATGGGCGCCGCGGCGGGCGGCAAGAAGATCAAGGACATCGGCATCGGCATGCTGGGCTACGCCTTCATGGGCAAGGCACACTCGAACGCGTACCGGAAGATCCAGTACATGACGTGGCCGCCGCCGCTCATGCCCAGGCTCGTGGCGATCTGCGGCCGCAACGAGCCGGCGGTGGCGGAGGCGGCTCGGCGCTTCGGTTACGAGAGCTACACGACTGATTGGAAGCGGCTCGTGCGGGATGACCGTGTCCAGCTTTTCGACAACGGTGCCCCGAACAACTTGCACGCCGCGCCGACCATCGCTGCAGCGGAGGCGGGCAAGCACGTCGTCTGCGAGAAGCCGCTCGGGCGCACCGCCGATGAGAGCTACGAGATCTGGCAGCGCGTCGCGAAGACCGGCGTCAAGCACATGTGCGCATTCAACTACCGATTCGTGCCGGCGGTTCGCCTTGCCCGCGAGATGCTCGAGGCGGGCGAGCTGGGCGAGATCTACCACTTCCGCGGCCGCTATCTGCAGGAATGGATCACAGATCCGCAATTCCAGAAGGTATGGAGGCTGGACCGCAAGGTCGCCGGCTCCGGCGCCCTGGGCGACCTCGGCACCCACGTGATCGATCTCGCGCGCTACCTTGTCGGTGACATCTCCGCCGTGAGCGGCGCCACCAGGACTTTCATCAAGAACAGGCCCGGCGGCACCGTCGACGTCGATGACGCTTTCGAGTCAGTCGTGGAATTCAAAGGCGGAGCCGTGGGCACCATCGAGGCGTCACGCTTCTGCCTGGGCCGCAAAAACGGGATGACGTTCGAGATCAACGGCTCGAAGGGTTCGATCTCGTTCGACCTGGAACGCTTGAACGAGCTGCAGGTTCACCTTCCTGGATCACGCCCCGGGGCTGAAGCGCAAGGTTTCCGAAACGTCCTGGTTTCCGAGGCGACGCACCCCTTCTGGCAGTGGTGGTGGCCGCACGGCCACATGATCGGCTGGGAGCACACGATGGTGCACGAGCTGCACCACCTCCTCGACTGCATCGCCAAGAACAAGAAGGTCGGCCCGCACGGGGCGACGTTCGAGGACGGCTACCGCGCGTCAGAGGTGACTGATGCGATCCTGCGGTCGGCGAAGTCCGGCCGGCGCGAGGCGGTGCTGTCGCGCTCGAAGAAAGCGCGTTAGCGTCGCGCTGGGGTTCGGCGCTTGGGCTGCACCGCGCAGACCCAAGCACCGAATGTGACTCGTACCCCCCTGGTCCTTAGTTGTTCGCGAAGATGCTGATGAGCGGGCAATCGACGATGAAGCCGGTCCCCTGGAACGTGTTGCTGGTCGTGCCCTGCGGCGTGATGCTCTGGGCCTGGGTTCCGACCAAAGCCTCCGCCCTGGCAAAGCTCGTCTGTCGCAGCCGGTTGGCCACCGGAACCGAGTCATTCCACTGCAGCAGGTGGATGTCCCACATCGGGCTGTAGTTGAACTGGCCTCCGACGTTGGGCACATCCTCGAGGATGTTGATCGGCGACTGCTGATCCAGGATGGCGGCGTTGAGGCCCTGGCGCTGAACGTTGTCCTGGCCAGTCTGGCCGTTGATGAACGCGATCAAGCTCTCGCGACCGCACCCTGGGTTGATGAACGGGCCGGTGATGTTGATGTCGTTGGTGCCACAGTCGGGGAACGGGACGTTGCCGAGAGCCGGTGCGTAAGTCACGTCTTCGATCGCGGCAGGCCCAAAAGCGGACGCGTCGGATGAGATGTAATGGACGCTCTGGTCCTCGTAGCAGCCGTTGGTCTCATCGTAGGTGACGGTGTTGTTCACCGCGTGGACGCTTTCGACCTTGTCCGCCCAGTGCGCTTTGTCCGCGCCGTTGGTGTTGGCTCCGTCTCCAACCTGCGGGGCGTTGATGACGATCCCGCTCGGCAGCTGGACCAGCGGGCTGTAACCGGGATTGCCGACCGCTCCGGGTGCGGCGGCCGAGGGCGGGAATCCTGTCGGGCCGGCCACCAGCACATGCACCGGTGAGAAATCGACGTCACCCGCCACAGCGATCGACGTGGCATCGCTCGACGATGAGTGTTGGACGGTCGACGTTCCCGCGGCGTTGGCTAATTTCGGTGTGAAGTTCACGCCCAGCGCCCGCGCCACGGACTGGTCGGAGGCGTCGGTGATGAAGTAGTAGACGAGGTGGCCGGCGGCGGTTCCTCTGCGCAGAGGAAATGTCACGGTGGGCTTTGAGGCCGGCGAACCTTCCAGGAAGCCTGTCGGACCCTGCTGATTCTCGTTGAGGAAGAAGCTGTTCGGGCCGAAGGTCTGGTGAAACGTGTGCGCAGTGTTGAAACACATGAACGGCAATTGGTTTGGAATCGCGGCGCTGGCACCCTTCGAATGAAGCCCACCGGTACCAAGAGTCGTGCTGGTGACCGCCGCCACTGCGAGCGCAGCCGCCGCGGCCAAGGCATGCGTGTTTCTACTCATGCTGATGGTCGTCCTCCTCGCGGGTCGTGCTTCTCGCTCCAAACCAGGTTGACCCTCGGCCCGGTCCGGCAACGTAAATCCAGTGTCGCCAGACTGGTGATCGTTACAGGCCTGTCAGCGGCGGCAGTCGATCAGCACCTTGAGGTGGCTCTCGGGATCGTTGACCAAGGGCTCGAAGCCGCGGTCCACCGTGTTCTGCAGGGGAACGCGGTCCGTGATCAGTGGCTCGAAGTCGATCTTGCCTTCGCTCAGGAGCTCGATCGCGGGCATGTAGTCGCCATTCATCGAATGCGACAGCGACGCGAGGATCACCCGCTCGTCCATCAGCAGCTTCAACAGGTCGACCTCTCGTGGCCGGTCGTGCACGCCCACCACGACGGTGGTCCCGCTCTTGGCGGTCGCTGACAGCGCATCCCTGAACCCTGCCGCCGAGCCGGTGCATTCGATCACCACCGGAGCCCGACCGGCATCGCTGGCTGGCGGCGCCACCTCGAACCCCATCGCTTCGGCACGGCTCAATCTGGCCGCCGACGGATCGCGAAGGGTCACCGACCGCGCGCCGGCCGCGCGGGCGACCTGGGCCACCATCAAACCGATGGTGCCGGCCCCGAATACGTGCACGTCAACCCCGGCGACGGTGCCTCCTCTACGAACCGCCCGAACCGCGACGCTGAGCGACTCGGCCAGGGCGCCCGCTTCATCAGGGAGGCCGGCCGGCAGTGCGGCGCACATATACGCCGGGACGTTCACTGCCTCGGCCAAGGCGCCGTCCATCATCAACCCCATCACCGCGAGCTCCGCGCAGAGCTGCCGGTTCCCGGACAGGCACGCGGCGCAATGCCCGCAGCTGACGCTGTTCTCGAGGCCGACGCGCGTGCCTGTCTCGATTCCCGATCCAGCTCCGGCGGCCACGACGACCCCGGCGCCCTCGTGGCCCAGGACCAGCGGCACGTGTGCGCCGGTCAATGGATGAGGTGTGGTCGGGATCACGACCGGCCCGTGCAGGTACTCCTCGATGTCGGTGCCGCAGATTCCGCAGTACGTGACCGCCACCGTGACCCAGCCAGGCGGTGGGCTGGGCGGACGGGGCCAGTCCTCGACACGGATGTCGTGTCGCCCGTGGTAGACCGCGGCGAGCACGTCCCTCAGCTCCCGGCGACGCCCGCGAGCGCCATCACCTGACGAATCCTCGTGCCTGCGAGCTCGGGGTCTCTCAGCAACCCCGCCTTGTCGGCGAGCACGAACAGCTCGGCGAGATGCACCACAGAACGGCTGTCCTCCAGGCCTCCGACCATCCGGAAACGGTCTTGATGCCCGTTCAGGTAGGCCATGAAGACGATGCCGGTCTTGTAGTAAGCCGTCGGCGCGGTGAAGATGTGCCGCGAAAGTTCGAGGGTCGATTCGAGGATGGTGCTGAACTGATCGATGTCACCTTCATCGAGCGCGAGAAGGGCAGCCGAGGCCGCCGGAGCGATCGGGTCGAAAGCGCCGAGCAGAGCGTCGCTGTAGCGCTCGCCATCGCCCGCGATGGTGGTCGGGTAGTCGAAGTCGTCACCGGTGAACATGTGCACGCCTGGGGGCAGCCGCTTGCGCATGGCGATTTCTCGCTTCTGGTCAAGGAGCGAGATCTTCACGCCCTCCACCCTGTCTCGATGGGCGGCGATGATGGCGAGGCA
>DASWGF010000160.1:0-6489 GCA_036393875.1 Candidatus Dormiibacterota bacterium | reverse complement strand
GCCGTACCATTCGCCCGCGGTGACGCACATCAAATACCGCATCGGGAAGAGGGCTAAGAGCTGACCGACTTCTGAAGCCCCCGAATCGACTCGATCATCCCGAGATGGCGGCTGAGGTGCTCGAGGTAGATGAGGACGTTGTCGAGCTTTGTGTCGCCATCCGGTTCAACCTTCGGAAGGGCAAGCAGCTGATCATCCGATATGAGCTGGATCGCCTCATCGGCGTATGCGAAGGCGAGCCTGGCGTAGCCGACGACCTCCTCCTGAGCCGGGAACCGAATCTCTTCGGCGGCCTCGTCCGACAATTCGGTTCCCGTGTCGCGCCGGCCCAACGAGCCGGAAGGCAGCGACCACCGGTCTGCCAGCGACTCTCGCTCCCATACCTGCGTACGAGGTTCCTGAGCCGCCGCTCTGTGAAAGTAGGAGGCGAAAACGTCGTCCCAGCGCGCGGCGTGCCACAGCTGCCAGGCGACTGAGTGAAGGCTTGGACCCGCGCTCCACGCAAATTGGTCGGGAGACAATTCTTCGGCGGCTTTCAACAACCGTTCGTGCGCGAGCCTGTACGACCGCAAGAGCGTCTCGCCAAGAGAACGCGGGCGCGCCTCCGGGACCTTATCGACGTTTGTCATTCGCCCGGCCGCGGACCTCCTTGAGGCGAGTGGCGATGAGCTTCTTGACGAGCGCTTTCGGAAGGGGCTTGTCGATCGGGAAGTGCAAAGACCCCGGTGTGCTCGTATAACCGGCCAGCTCATCGGCCAGCGTTTCGAATATCGATCCGCTGTGAGGCAGGTAAGCCAGGTGATTCTTGAAGGCGGCGAAGCCGGCGATCACCTTTCCCTCCAGCCGGAACGCGGGCATGCCGTACGAGATGCACTCCTCGGCGTCCGGGATGACGCCGCGGATGGTCTGCCGCAGCGTTTGTAGCGTCGTCCGCTTCGGCTCATCGAGCGCGGCCAGGTATTCGTCGATCCCTCGAGGAGCCATGTATTTATTTTGACTATCGTGAGGTTGACCCATGAGCAAGGTGCTGATCACCGGATCCTCCGACGGTCTCGGCCTGAGGGCCGCGCAGCGATTGCTGGCCGCCGGTCACGAGGTGATCCTCCACGCTCGCAACCAGGGGCGCGCCCGAGACGCGATGACTGCGGCGCCAAACGCAAATGGTGTGGTGGTGGGCGACCTCGCGAGCATCGCGGAGACGCGTGGGCTTGCCGATCAGGCCAATCGTTTGGGGCTGTTCGATGCGGTCATCCACAACGCAGGAGTCGGCAACCGTGAACGCCGAATCGAGACGGTCGACGGTCTCGAGCACATCTTTGCCATCAATGTGCTCGCCCCTTACCTGCTCACCGCGCTCATCAAACAACCCAAGCGCCTCATTTATTTGAGCTCAGGCATGCATCGCGGCGGCGATCCCGACCTGACCGACCTGCAGTGGAAACGCCGGCGATGGGACGGGACCCAGGCGTACTCCGACTCCAAGCTGTTCGACGCCGTGCTCGCTCTTGCGATGGCGCGGCGCTGGCCGGCGGTGTTATCGAATGCCGTCGACCCAGGTTGGGTCGCCACCAAGATGGGCGGGCGCGGCGCTCCGGATGATCTCGATCGCGGCTCCGAAACTCAGGCGTGGCTCGCGGTCAGTCAGGACTCTGATGCGATGGTGAGCGGCGCGTACTTCTATCACAAGAAGCCGCAGCGCATCCACCCGGCCGCCTCTGACATGACCCTCCACGATGCATTGCTCGCGGCTTGCGAGGAGCTCACTGGCACCCAGATGCCGGGCTAGCGGCCGATTTCCTTCGGTACGGCCGGCTCCAGGTAGTACTTGTTCATCTCGATTACGAACTCGAGGTCGTCCTTCTTATAGCTCGGTATCTGGCTGTAGATCTCGCGGGCGTGGTCCGGCTCCCCGTTCGCCCAGTGCATGTACGCAGCGTTGCGCAGGATGAAGACGGTCAACGCCGGTAAGTCGCTTCGCGCGGCGTCCAGCGCGCGACGCATGATCTCGTCCGCCTCTTTGAATCGACCCTGGCGGCCGACTACCACGCACAGGCAGGCCAGTTGGTTGCCAAGAGCCCCGTTGTCCGCTCCGCGATATTCGATGCTCCGCCGCAGCGTCATTTCCGACTCAGCATTGCGCCCCGTCGCCGCGTATACATCAGCCATGAGATTGTTGGCTTTGTCGGCCACCTCGGGATCGCCGGACGCAGTCAGAACCTCGAGCCTGGCGGTGGCCCGGTCCCATCGCTTCTTTTCCATGAGCCCGATGACGGACATGAATTCCTTCTCAGTCTTGTCCACGATCTGGAGCCGCTGATTGTCGCCGATGTTCGGGGTGGTCGCCGGCGCGCACGGCGCCGGGAACGATCTCTGACCCACTGGTGTATTGGTGTCGTGAAGAGCAGTCCTGGGTGGAATGGCGCCGGACTTGCTGCTCTAATCCTGATTCTGGCGGTCGGTTGTACGACCTCTCCAACCACCCAGGCGCAGGTTCAACCGAGTCCGAAGGCCGCTGTTCATTCCTTTAATGGCGGTTGCGCGGGAACCGTGCTCACCGATGCCGAGCCCCCGCTCTGGGCGCAGGGTGGCTGGACCAAGGGCACGGCGTGGCCCGTGCCGTGGGCTTTCGGGACGGAGCACACCACTCTGGCATACCTGTTCGCAACCCAGCTCGTGGCCGGGACCAGCCCTCGGGTCGATGGCAGTCAGAACAAGGTCCTTTGGGAAGCCAAGGACGATCCGTCCGGCGGCAACGTGTTGGTTGAAGGTCATCCGTTGGGCGAGTCGCAGCCTGTCGTGACAATTCCTGGCGGCCCAAGCATCACGGACGTGCCGACGCCGGGCTGCTGGACGTTTCGGCTTTCCTGGAACTCGAATGGCCCACGCAGCAGCACGATCAACCTCGAGGTACTCCCGGCTGGTTCGCGGCCGTAAGCACCGCTCGACGTAACGGCTGGCGGTGTTCTACGTTTGCGTCATATGCGGTGGACCGCGCCCGCGTTGATCGTCCTGGTCGTCGGCTGTGGAACTGGGCCGAGCGGATCGCATCCAAGCCCGACGGCCTCGGCAACTGCAACCACCAGCCCGTCGCCCGGTGCCACAAGCGGGCCGTCCCCCTCTCCAACGTCGAATGTGCGGCTGCCGCTTGGCGTCATCGTGAAGGATTTCATCATCGATGGCGGGGCCACCTACTCGATCAGCCTGGTGGGGCTGGACGGGCATGTGGCAGCCACGGCCGTCGGCCATAAGCGCAGCCAGCCGGGCGGCGTCCTGGTCCAGATGCCAAACATCTCACCATCCAACTCGACGCTCTACTACCTGGACGGCGACTCCAGCGTCATGTTCCTGCGGCCGGACGGGACCAGCGGGGCAGCGACGACCATATCCGTGGATTCGAAGTCCGCCGCGGTGTTCTCCGTCAGTCCAGACGACAGCCGGATCGCGGTCGCCGTCATCACTTACCCGTATCCGGCCAGAACGCGGCTTTATGTCGAGGACCTGACAGGTGGGGGCCACCACATCGATCTCTTCTCGTCAAGCAGTGTGCTCGAGTGGCCCGTCGGCTGGCACCAGGGCCACCTGGTGATCGCGGTCGGCATGAACACAGCGCCGCAAAATGCGTGGGACGGTTTCATCTACGCCATGAGCGGTTATCACGTCGCTGACGCTTCCACCGGGACGCGGCTGGCGACCATTTGCGACGGCTCCATCGCCTACGACCCACCCGTGTCGGCGGGAACTGTTTGTGGCAGCTCCCCCAATTACGTGGTCTCCGACTGGAGCGGTACGACGCGACCCGCGCCGGCGGACGATGGGTGCGTGGGCGGCGCCCTCTCTCCGGACGGTTTGATAATCGCCGACTGCCAGGGCAGCCCGAGGGTCGTCACCTTCGTAGTCGGAGACGGCACGCGGATTGCGACCCAGTACTCTGGGATGCCGATGGGATGGATTGACAGCACACACGTCGTCCTCAAGGCCGACAACTCAGACCTGAGCATCGTGGACGCTCGGGCTTTCACCACGACTCCTTGTCAGGCTCAGGGTTTCTTTGGGGGCACGATCCCGGGAGCGCTTTAGCGCCTAAACGGCGATGTCTTTGCGAATGAACCGCAACGCGCCGAGGCCCAAGGCTATCGCTGCGATAGCGATTACTCCCAACAGCGACGTCAGCGACAAGCCATGCAGCAGCGGAGTGCCGTAGTAGTAGAAGGCCGACAGTCGAAGCGTCGCATCCGGCAGCTTGAGCTCCGGTCCAATGAAGCTGAGGAAGAACCAGGCCGCCAGCACGAAGCTCAAAAGCCCCGTGTCGGCCGCAGTGCGCAGCCAGCCCGACGCCAGGTAGCCGATGGCGGCGATCAGGAGCCCGAGGGGGATCATGCCCAGCGTCGCCGCCGTCAGGTTGCCCCCGTCGAGGCTCACTCCCGCGGCGGCTGCGGACGCAAATGAAACGAGCAAAGTGATCACCGCGATGACGACGGTGGCCGTCGCGAGCGCGCCGAATCGACCCAGCAGCACGCCGAGGCGCCGCTGGTGTGCAGCGAGCACCAGGTCGAGGCGCCCGTCCTGCTCGTCGGCCGACCAGCGGTTGACCTGGGTGACCGCAAACGCCATCAGAAACAGGGGCAGGAAGATGAACGTCGCGCTCAAGAAGCCCTCGTTGACATTGACGTCACTACCGCCGAGATTCTTGATGAGGTTGATCATGGCGGGCGAGCCCGACAGCAGGCCGGAGAGCCTCGCCTCCATCAGCTGCACGACGTAAACCACCCAGCCGGCCCAGCCGGCGATGAGCAGGGTCCACCACAACGTCGGCATCGCGATCGTGCCCAGGCTGCGCGCGTAGACCGAGCGCAGCGACCAGTCTCCAAGGGGTAGCGCTCGGCTCGGCGGGCGCTCCGGCAGGCGGAGCAGGCGCGGCAGCGGTACCGTCCCGCCGACGTCGCGGCGCGCGAACAGCCAGACGGCCGCGCCGCCGAGGAGGGCGGCCAGGGCGAGCTGGACGACCATCCCACCGACATCCACGCCATGACCCGGCACCAGCGGCTTGCTCAGGTTGTAGTAGTAGACGGGGGAGAGGCGCGAGATCCACTCGCTGTTGGGAACCACACGATGGACCATGTCGAGGACGATGAAGACGAGGAGCAGGGCGGCGGTCCAGCCTGCCGCGGGGCCTCGCTCCTGCGTGAACTGTGAGATCAGCAGCGCCACGCCTCCGATCACGGCGCAGATCAACGCGAGGTTCAAGCCGAACAGCAGGCCGTCACCGAGGCCGAAGTCGGCGCCGAACTTTTTGCCGCCCGCGAATGCCAGTAGCCCGATGAGGACGCCCATCGCAGCCAGCGCCGTCCACATCGCCGCCATCTTCTCCATCGCGACGCGCAACCGCGGGCGGGGAAGGGAGAGCAGCACGTCCATCGAGCCCCGGTCCTCCTCGCCGCGCAGCATCCGGCTGCCGGCCAGCAGCGGCCAGATGGCGATCAGGAAGATGAAGATGCCGATCTTGAAGGTCGCATAACCGCCAATGGTGTCGACCGCGACCACATCGGCGTTCCACGCGAAGGTCGCGGCCAGGCTGACGAGCTGCTCCCGTGCCTGCGGCGTCGTGAGGAGCGTGGCCACGCTCGCCATCGGCGACACAACCACCAATCCCATGCCGATGCCCCAGCCCAGAATTGGGATCCGATCGTCGCGGAGGGTCTTGAGAAAGACGCTCCTAAACCACACCTTGCGCCTCCTTCGCGGGCACGCCGTCGGCCTCGTAGTAGCGCAGGAAGATGTCCTCGAGGCTCGGCTCGTAGCTGGTGAGCGAGACGACCTGAAAGCGCGCGGCGGCCTTGATCACCGCGTCCGCGGACCCCTGCATCGCCAGGCGCACGGCATGGCCGTGGTCCAGTGTCTCCACATCGGCCACGCCTTCCAGCGTCTTGAACGTCTCGGCCGGGACAGCGCTGGCGAACGTGATCGTGATCTCGTAGCGCTTGATGGCCTTGACCTCGGCCACGTCACCGATCCGGACAATGCTCCCGTCGCGGATGATCCCGACGCGGTTGCAGGTCTTCTCGACCTCGCTCAGAACGTGCGATGAGAGGAACACCGTGCGCCCATCGTCGCGCGCCTCTTTGACCATGTGATCGAACTCTTGCTGGTTCAATGGATCGAGTCCGCTCGTCGGCTCGTCGAGAATCAGCAGGCGGGGGCGGTGCATGAAGGCCTGGATCAAAACCACCTTGCGCTTGTTTCCAGTCGAGTACTGGCGGAACTTTCGGCTGGTGTCGAGATCGAAGCGGTGGATCAGCTGCTTGAGGTAAGACTGGTCGACGCCTCCGCGCAAATTCGCGAAGTACTCGAGGATCTGCCCGCCGGTCAGGTTGGGATCGAGCGCGGGCTCGCCCGGCAAGTATCCGACGAGGCGCTTGATCTCCAGCGATTGCTTCCAGCAGTCGAGTCCCGCGATCCGCGCGGCGCCGGCGTCGGCGTGCAACAGCGCCA
>DASWGF010000159.1:0-4570 GCA_036393875.1 Candidatus Dormiibacterota bacterium | reverse complement strand
GCGTCTTCGAGAGCCTCGAGAAGGTCGAGATCCTCAGCCGACACGATGGCGGCGATCTTCTTGCCCCGTCGGCCAAGAGTGATGCGCTCACGGCGATAGGCCACACGGTTGACCAGGTCGGCTAGCTGCTCACGAGCCTCGCTCACGGGAATCATGTACAAATTGTACGCTTTGTACCTACCGTACGGCCAGCCCCCAGCGGCTGAGCCCGTACCCTGACCTCGATGCGGTTCGCGTTAAGGAACCCCCGGCCACCACTCCCGAAGTTCGGCACTCGAGCCCAGGTGGTCGCATCCTGTGTGAGGGGTACAGCCGTGCGGGCCCAGATGGTCAGGGCCACATAACACGGGCTGCTGCGCCGGCGGAGTCGACCTCCCCGCGTGGCAGGGAGGTGAATTACTCACTAATCGAGGGGGGCGTACGTTTCTGGGCGGCGTTCGCGCATCAGGGTGTAGATCGCCTCGACCACGCTCTCGCGGTTCGGCTTCGTGAAGTAGTCGCCATCGGGCCCGTACGCCGGCCGGTTGGGCGCCGCCGCCAGCGTGCGCGGCGCCGAATCGAGGTGCCACCATCCATCCTGCCGCTCCAGCACGTGCTGCATCATGAACGCCGACGCGCCGCCCGGCATGTCCTCATCGAGGAACAGCACCGCGTGCGTTTTCTCCAGCGATCGGACTATCGAGTGGTCGACGTCGAACGGGTTCAGGGTCTGCACGTCGATGACCTCGCACGACACCCCCAGCTCCTCGAGCGCGCGAGCGGCGTCCAGCGCAATCCCGCAGCAGGCGCCATACGTCACCACGGTTACATCCGTGCCCGCGCGCAACACTTCGGGCACGCCCAGCGGGACGGTGAACTCACCGATGTTGTCGGGCACGCGCTCCTTGATCCGGTAGCCGTTCAACACCTCGATCACCAGACCTGGATTGTCACCACGGAACAGCGTGTTGTAGAAGCCGGCCGCCTGCGTCATGTTCCGCGGCACGGCGATGTACATGCCGTGGAGCGCGTTGATCACCACCGCCATCGGCGAGCCTGAATGCCAGATGCCCACGAGACGGTGACCCTTGGTGCGCATGACCACCGGCGCCTTCTGGCCGCCGGCCGTCCGCCAGTGCAGGCTGGCGAGGTCGTCGGAGGCGAGCTCCAACGCGTAGAGGAAATAGTCGAGATACTGGATGTCGCAGATCGGCCGCAGCCCGCGCATGGCCGCGCCGATGGCCTGCCCAAGGATGGTGGTCTCGCGGATGCCGGTGTCGGTCAGCCGAAGATCGCCGTATTTCGCCTGCAGTCCCTCGAACACGAGGTTGACATCGCCCAGCCGCCCGACATCCTCGCCGATGACGAAAAGGCGCGGGTCACGCGCGAAGTTGGCGTCGAAGTTGCGCAGCAGGACCTGGCGGCCGTCCGCGGTCGGCGACGAATCCGAGTAAACCGGAGGGACCACCGGCACTTTGAGTGGCGATTCGTCTGAGGTGCTGTAGACGTGCGAGCTGTAGCGCTCGCTGTTCTCGCGCTTGTAGTCCTCGATGAACTGGATCAGCTCCCTGCGCTCGGGCGACTCGGTTCCGCGCAAAGTGCGCAGCGCGAACGACGCGCCGGTGAGAATCGCAGACCGCGTGACCTTGTTGGCCTCGTTCAGCGTGGATGCGATCTCGGCCACCTTCGGCGTGTCGATGCGCCGCAGGATGGATACCGCACGGTGGCGCTCCTTGCGGATCGGGGCCTGGTACGCCTCCCACGCCAGGTCCCTGGCCGCCTCGACGGCCTCCTTGTCGGCCGCTTCCCAGCCTTCGATCTGTGACTCGCTCGCGAAGCCCGACTCGATGATCCAGTCGCGCATCCGCGTGATGCAGTCGTACTCGACCTCGAAGCGGAGCCGCTCTTTCGACTTGTAACGCTCGTGGCTGCCGCTGGTCGAATGGCCCTGCGGCTGCGTTAGCTCGGTGATGTGGAAGAGAGCCGGCTTGTGCTCGGTGCGCACTCGCTCGATTCCCGCGCGGTAGGCCTCGACGAGGGCGGCATAGTCCCATCCGGGAATGACATGGATGTCGATGCCCGGGCGGTCGTCAGGGATGAAGCCTCGCAGCACGTCGGAGATCGAGCTCTTGGTCGTCTCCGCGCTGATCGGCACGGAGATCCCGTATCCGTCATCCCAAACCGACAGCGCGATCGGCACCTGGAGGACGCCCGCGGCGTTCACCGTCTCCCAGAAGTGGCCCTCGCTGGTGGCGGCATCGCCGATGGTCCCGAAAGCCACTTCGTTGCCGTTGACCGAGAACCCGTCCTGCGAGGACCGCAGCTGAGGGTTGTTCCGATACAGCTTCGACGCGTACGCGAGGCCGAGAAGGCGCGGCATCCAACCCGCGACGTTGGAAACGTCCGCCGTGGAGTTGTGCAGCTCCACCGAACGCTTGAACTCGCCACGTTCGTCCAGGAACCGGGTCGCGAAATGGTTGCCCATCTGCCGGCCCCCGGACGAGGGGTCGGCGTCGAGGTTAGTGTTGCCATACAGCTGCGCGAAAAACGCGCGGACGTTGGACATACCCGTGGCCCACATGAAGGTCTGGTCGCGGTAGTAGCCGGCGCGCCAATCGCCCGGACGGAAGGCTTTGGCCATCGCCAGCTGGGCGACCTCTTTGCCATCGCCGAAGATCCCGAACGTGGCGTTCCCGCGCAACACCTCGGCTCGCCCGATGACGCTGGCCCGGCGGCTGCTGTAGGCGAGGCGGTAGTCGGCGGTGACGGTTTCGGCCGCGAGCGTGAGCTTGGAGGTGCGAAGCGCTTTGGCCATTTAGCGGCTAAAAACCTACGTTAGCATGCCGTCCTCTCGAAGCCGGATGGGCTATGTGCGACTCCCCACCCGGCGCGCTGCGCGCGCCGACCTCCCCACAAGTGGGGAGGCCAGGGGAGGCTAGGCCCGCTTTGCCTCTTGCTGGTGCTCGCGGAGCATCCCTGGCCGGCCCGCCGACCAGGCATTCTTCATGTGCACATACGCTCGCTGGAGGTCTCCACGCCGTTCGAGGATCTCCGCGTACATCCCGTGGCAGCGGAGGAGCCGTTCGCCGACCCCGAACTCGGTCAGCCCCACCAGCGCAAGCTCGAACTCTCGATCGACGGCTTCGTTGTCACCCCGCTCCTCGGCGATCCTGCCGAGCCACATGTGGGCTTCAGCTGCCGCGACCGGTTCCTGCGCCTTCTCGGCGAGTCGTAGGCCTTGCTCGGCCAGCTCTGCCGCCGCGTCGACATTGCCTTCCTGCAGGCTGAGCTCGCTCAGGCTGAGGATCATGGCTGCGCGTCCTGCCTCGGACTCGGCGTCCTCGGTCAGCTCGAGGGCACGATCCAAATGCCGGTGTGCCTCCTGATGGTCACCTTTGGCCATCATGAGGAGGCCCAGGTCGTTTTCGATGCGCGCCAGCGAGGCACGATCGCGCACCACCTCGAGCAATGCCACCGACCGATTCGCGTACTTCATGGCGGCCTCGTTCTGTCCGGTTTCGCGGTAGGCGATGCACATGCCCTGGTACATCAACGCAAGGCGCCGGAGGTCATGCAGCGCGGCGCCGACTTCGAGGGCTTCGTTGTAGAACTTCATGGCGCTCTCCCACTCGCTGCCGGCGAGGTGGGCGGCCGCCAGGACTCCGAGCAGTCGGGCTTCGGTCGTCTCCGGCACCGGATTGAGGCTGCGGCACAGGGCGAGGGCACGCTCGGCGAGAGCGACTGCGCCGGGCCGCTGCGTCATGTTGGCCAGCGTCGCTTGGAGCCCCAGGCACTCCGACAGCATCAGCGCATCACCGACTGATTCGAAGTGAGCCGAGGCCTGCTGCAGGAGCTCCACTGCGGGCTCGGGCTTGCCGAGAAGGATGTGTGCACGAGCGATGTGGTACCTGATGGGACCGAGACGGTAGGCCGACGAACCCAGGCTCAGAAGCTTGTTGCCCACCTCGATTGCATCGGGGTACCGCCCCTGCGCCAGGAGAGCTTCGAGCTCGAGAATGCCATCCTGGGTCTGGTCGCTCACACCGCCGGGATCGGCGAGGAAGAACTCCACCGGCTTGTTCGTCCGCAGCGCGATGTGTTCGAGCGTCGGCAGCGACGGCCGCGTGCGTCCGGTCTCGATCAGGAAGATGGCCGGGGCGGTCACGTGGCCCTTGCCGACCTGGGCGAGGCTCAAGCCCGCCTCTCGGCGCGCCTGTTTGACCGCGCCCATCCGCAGGTTCACCCCCGGCAGCCGCCGCCGCTCCGACTTTTGAGGCGCGCTCTCCGCAACAGATGCGCCCCGCTGCCGACCCACGAACGGAGAGCTTAGACCAATTTCCTTAACGGGGGTATATCAGCCGTCCTGAAAGGGTTGTTACGGGGTCGCGGGGTACGTCCCGAAGAGCTTGATCTCGGCGGACGCCTCTTCGAGATCCTTGAGGGCAGCCTCGGCCGCCTGCGGGCTCGCCTCGCCGTTGATCGAGAAGTCGAGGTAGAACCGATATTCAAACGGCCGGCCCAGCATCGGCCGGCTGTCGAGCCGGGTCAGGTTGACATTGCGGCGCGCGAAGCAGTCGAGGGCATGGGCGAG
>DASWGF010000158.1:0-12263 GCA_036393875.1 Candidatus Dormiibacterota bacterium | reverse complement strand
CTATGAGGTGGTCGACGTGCGCGAGGACTGGGAGTGGAACAAAGGCCACTTGCCTGGAGCGCGGCATGTCGTTCTCAACTCGATCCTCGCCAACCCGACCGCAAACAAGTTCCGCGACCGGACGATCTTCGTGTGCGCCGTTGGCGAGCGATCTGCGGTCGCCGCCGAAATGGCCGTGGCCCTTGGCGTCAACGACGTCGTCAGCTTCCGCGGCGGGACGAAGGCCTGGAAGGAAGCTGGCCTCCCGCTGGAGACTCCATGAGCGAAGTAGCGCTAAGCCCTACGTATCAAGTCGCGCCCGACTCGACGGTCAAGCCCGAGGAGGTGATCGAGGTCCTGCGCCAGTGCTTCGACCCCGAGATCCCGGTCAACATCATCGACCTCGGCCTCGTCTACGACATCGCGATCAAGCCGGAGCGGGTCGACGTGAAGATGACCCTGACCGCACTTGGCTGCCCGATGGCCGCCGACGTGATGGCCGACGTCCGCGACCACCTGCTCACTCTCCCCGGCGTCAAGGACGCCGGCGTCGACATCGTCTACGAGCCCGTGTGGACCCCAGAGCGCATGTCCGAGGAAGCGCGCTGGGAACTGGGAATGGTCTAACCCGCACTCAGGCCGGATGCGGCCACACGTCCCAAACCTTCGCGATGATCGACTCTGTCTCGGTGCCGGCCTGCAGGTCGTAGATGTAGGTCTTTCCGGTGGGCGTAGTCGGGGCACCGCCGCCGTTGCATGGATACAGATCGCCCGCCACACACGGCCGTTCTCCCTGATACCAGATATAGCGCGACGTAAGAAAAGCCGGCTCGCTCCGCGATCGCGCAAGCTCTCTTACTTTGTTCGTGGTTGTGTCGAGCAGGGAGACACGCGCTTCGCCAAAGGCGTCCCGCTCCATATAGACAATCTGGCCGCCGGCAGGCGAAGCCTTCGGGCGTATCCACGCAACGAGTGGAAGCACCAACGACTGGTTTCCGTCGCGCCAAACCTCAACGCCCTGAGCGTCCCGAAAGTAGAGACCAGTGCCCGACCAGACCGACATTGACGGAAATGCTCGAGAGTCCGTCAAGCCGGAATCGATGCTCTTGATGAGAGTGCCGTCTGAGGCCCATACGCGAAAAACGGGCCCACTCCAACTCTGGACCAGCGAGATGTACGCGCCATTGGGCGAATACAAGAGACGCAAGTCGAGGCGATCGGCGCAATCCCACTGCTCACAACCGCCTACTGGCAGGCCTGGCATGGAGCTGGCGACTCGATTCTGGCCTCCGCTCACTATGTGCAGTTCGCTCCCTTGGTAGGTCTGGAGATCAGTCACGTAGGCGGCAGCCGTTCCGTCCGAGCGCCAAGCGAATGCAAACCCGGCGAAACACATTTTTGCAACCACAGACCGGGACCCAGCCAAATGCACCTGGTCGAGTTCGTTGTTACCGAAGCCCGACACATCGGTTGCACTCACAAATTGAGGAGATCCAAGATCTGCAAACGTGCTGACCGTAGTCGGCTGAGATATGTCCGTGATGTCACGAACGACGTACTGGTAGCTGCCGCGCAGCCAGACGATAGCCAGGTTCCGATTCGACGGCGTCGAGGCAGGGAACTGTGGCGCCGGCTGAACCGCGGGGCACTGGCCCGTCGGGATGCTCGAAGCTGTAGGGGGTATTGGATAGGTCGGCGACGGATAGCTCGGTGATGTGTTGCTCGGAGACGGATTGTCCGGGGATGGATAGCTCGTTGGGGTCGATGTCGCGCCGACAGCCGATGGTGTGGGCGTAAGGGTGGAGGCATGATTGGCGGAGCCGCAAGCGACTGCCAACAGGGCCATCGCGGCCAGCGCTCGCTGCAACCCCATCGGCGCCATGGCTATGCAAGGCTAACGGCCCACCGGACGATTGGTTATCGCGTAGGGTCTAGCCTGGGTCCACCCGGCGCGATTTAAGACCCACATGGGCCCGACGTGACATCAGATTGAGAGCCTGGTTTCGGTTCCAGGCTTGCTCGCACTTCTCGCACGAGCAGCCTGGCCCGTCGGGTTCTGCCGGCGAGCTAAGGGAGCCGCCGAGCATCTGGAACAGCGTTGCCAGGAGCGTTGCAGGACGTAAAGAAGACATTGTTACCTCCGCGTTTCTATGAGAAGCCTAACGCACCTTAGGGCGATTTCCTGCTAACGCCAACCATTTGTAGCCTGCGGCCCGTGTCGCTGAGGCGGCGCCAGGCGGGTCGGCGTTCGGGGCTACGTACACTTAACCGTCGTGCCTGAGTTCAGCCCCGGGCTGGAGGGGGTCGTCGCGGCCGAGACCGCCGTCAGCGAGGTTGACGGCGCCAACGGCAGGCTGATCTACAGCGGCGGCTACCTGATCGAAGAGCTCGCTCCGATCGCGAGCTTCGAGGAAACCGCGTACCTGCTCTGGCACGGCGAGCTTCCCGGCAAAGCAGAGCTCGATTCGCTTCGGCGCCAGATGGCGGCCGGCCGCAGGTTGAAAGACAGCGCGCAAGGCGTGCTGTCGTCGATCGACCCCCAGGTCGATCCTATGGACACCCTGCGGACCGTCGTCTCTGCCCAGGGCGCGACCAGCGCCCTCACCAAACCGACGCTGGACGAGGCGGTCGCACTCACCGCCGTGATCCCGACGATCGTGGCTGCGTCGCACCGGCGGGCAAAAGGCATGGAGCTGATCGAGCCCCGGGCTGAGCTCGGCCACGCGGCCAACCTGCTCTGGATGATGGAAGGCAAGGAAGCCTCGCCCGACCGCGTCCACTGGCTCGACACCTACCTGGTGCTGCTGGCCGATCACGGGCTCAACGCTTCGACGTTCACAGCTCGCGTGATCGCGTCGACCGGCAGCGACCTCACGTCGTGTGTGGTCGGCGCCGTCGGCGCGTTGAAAGGTCCGGCTCACGGCGGAGCCGCATTTGCGGCGGCCACGATGTTGGAGAAGATCGGGACTGCCGACAACGCCGAGGCGTGGCTGCAAGACGCCCACGCTCGACACGCCCGGTTCGCGGGCTTCGGCCACCGGGTTTATCGAACCTACGATCCTCGCGCCAAGATCCTCAAGGAGATGGCCAAGACTGCTGCTCCGGGTCTATACAAGACGGCGGAGCACACCGAGGAGGTCGCGTTGAGGATTCTCCACGAGGCCCACCCCGAGCGCCCGAACGCGACCAACGTGGACTTCTGGGCGGCCGTCGTGCTCAGCGGCGTGGGCATCCCCAAGGAGCTTTTCACCTGTGTCTTCGCGACCTCCCGGATCGCCGGCTGGACGGCGCACGTGCTCGAGTCGCTCGCGGACCTGCGCATAATTCGGCCCGCCTCCGTGTGGAAAGGCCCCCAGCCCGGCACCAAGCCCCTACCACTGGCGAGTCGATGAGCAGCGGCTACATCCCGGGCCTGGAGGGGGTGGTCGCTGCCCAAACCGCGATCTCGCTCGTCGACGGCGCCAACGGCCGCCTCATCTATCGGGGCTATGTGATCGCCGACCTCGCCGAGGACATGTCCTTCGAAGAGGTGGCGCACCTGCTCTGGTATGGACGCCTCCCGACCCGCGCCGAGCTCGACGCGCTGACACTCGAGATGGCCGGCTCGCGCTTACTCACCCCAGCTGCGGCGGCAACGCTCAAGGCCCTGCCGAAAGACTCCGACCCGATGGATGTGCTCCGCAGCGTGGTGTCGGTCCAGGGTGTCGAGCACCGGTTGTCGAAGCCGACCATCCCGCTTGCGATCCACGCGACCGCATCGTTTCCGACCATCCTGGCCGGCTTCCACCGCCGCCAACAAGGTCTCGAGCTCGTCAAGCCCAGGGCCGACCTCGCCCACGCCGCCAACTACCTGTACATGCTCAACGGCAAGGAATCGGCGCCCGAGCTGGTGCGCGCACTCAACACTTACCTGGTGCTCCTTGCCGACCACGGCATGAACGCCTCCACATTCACCGCCCGCGTCATCGCCTCGACGGATTCCGACATCGCGTCGTGCCTGGTCGGCGCGATTGCTGCGCTCAAGGGCCCCGCACACGGGGGCGCGCCCTCGCAGGTAATGGACCAGCTGGAGCAGATCGGCACACCTGAAAACGCAGAGCACTGGATGCGGGAGGCGCGCAAGCGGAAAGTGAGGTTCATGGGCTTCGGGCATCGCGTGTACCGCACCTATGACCCGCGGGCGAAGATCCTCAAGGCCATGTGCGAGCGGCTCAACCCGACTTTTTATGCCCTGGCCTCGAAGGTGGAGGAGACAGCACTCGCAATCCTTCACGAGGAGCATCCGGAACGGCCCCAGGCGACCAATGTGGAGTTCTATTCGGCCGGGGTGCTGCAGGCCATCGGCCTGCCCAAGGAATTCTTCCCGCCCACGTTCGCCGTGTCGCGCGCTGCCGGCTGGACTGCGCATGTGCTCGAGCAGGTCGCCAACAATCGCCTCATCCGCCCGCAGTCGGAGTACATCGGACCCGAACCCCGAAAACCGGTGCCCCTGGCCGAACGGGGCTAGCTCTCTCATAATCGGGCGGATCGACAGCAGGGTTCTCCGCAACCTCGGCCTCGCCGCGCTCGCGTGGTTCCTGCTGATCGCCGGGGCCCTCACCGCGTGGTGGGTCTTCACCCCGATTCGTCACGACGCGCTCGACAACGACCTGACGCTTGTGTACATCGGGGCTCGGATCGGACTCGAGCACGGCTGGAGCCATGTCTATTCGCTGAGCCTTCAGCACCAGCTGTTCTCACAGATGCGGCCTGGCACGCCGTTCGGTGACGGCGAGCGCTTCCTCTCACCGCCGCCCGCCGCATGGCTGGTGGCTCCGTTGATCCTGGTCGGGCCGCAGGCGGCGTTCTTCATCTGGCTGTTCCTTTCCGTCGCCACGCTGGCGGGCGCCTGGTGGCTCGCCGCGCCGGGCACCGGGTGGTTGCGCGTTCTCTGGCTCCTGGGCGCCGCCGGCTGGTACCCGGTGCTCTACAGCCTCAGCCTGGGACAGCCCGTCGTGCTCGTGCTCCTCGGTGTGGTGGCATGCTGGCGTCTCGCGGAGTCCGGCAAGCCGTATCTCGCGGGAGCAGCACTCGGCCTTTCGGTCCTGAAGCCGCAGGTCGCGATCGCTGTGCCACTCGTCCTGCTCGTCGCGGGGCGCTGGCGCATCGCAGCCGGCTGGGCGGCCGCTTCCGGCGTGCTCGCGGTCGCATCGCTGCTGATGATCGGCACGCAGGGGTTCAACGATTACCGGAGCCTGCTCGCCGAGGCGCAAACCGTCGTCAACAACCGCTACTTCACGTGGGCCTATCTCGTCGGGCCCGGACCGATCAGCATTGTGGTCCAGGTCGTTTTCATCGCGCTCGGCGTAGCCGCCGCGTACGTCAATCGCCGCGGGAGTCTGGCTCGACTGATTGCCTTGGGGCTGCTGGTTTCGATGCTTTCCGCCACCTACTGGCACCTGCAGGATTTCGCGATCCTGGTCGGCGCGGCCTGGTTGTTCGTTCGCGACGAGCCGCCGGCGTGGCAGCGGGGGTGGCTGGTGGTCGTCGCGCTCGCCGGAGAGCTGGCGTGGCCGCTGACGCCGCTGCCCATCCTTCTCGCGGTGACCGTCTGGTTCGCCATGCTCGCCGTCCCGCGACGCGCGGCTGATCGCTCCCGCCTGGCCGCATCGTGAAAGCCGCGGAGGTTCGAGTCCCGCACGCCCGCCTGCTGGTCGCAACCGCAGCCGTCATCGCCTGCATCGCCATCCTCTGGCTGGCGCGCGGCTTCACCTTCTACTTCGACGAGTGGACGTTCATCCTGCCGGCGGACTCGAGCTGGACCGTCTACCTGCAGCCCCACAACGAACACCCTGCAATGCTGCTGCGCCTCGTCTACGCGGTGCTGCTGAACACCTTCGGGATGCGCACCTACGTCCCGTACATGGCGGTTCTCCTGGCATTGCATGCGACCACAGTGGTGCTGCTGTTCGAGCTGGTGCGGCGTCGAGCTGGGGATCTGATCGGAATCGGTGCGGCCGTCCTCCTCCTGGTGATCGGCGCTGGCTGGGAAAACCTGCTGTGGGCGTTTCAGATCGGTTTCGTGGGCTCGGTGGCGTGCGGGCTCGGTGCCCTGGCCTCCCTACTTCGTGGGGAGGTCCCGCCAGACTCGCGCAGCGAGGCTCGCGGGGGAGGGGGCGCCCGGTCCGGCTTAGCCGCCAGCCTATTGCTCCTCGGCTCCCTGATGTTCTCGGGGATAGGCCTCTTCTTCTTGATCGCGGCCGCCGTCTGGCTCGCGCTCACCCCTGAGCGGCGGCAGGACCTGGTCTGGCTTGCCCCAGTGGCGCTCGCCATGGCCGCCTGGTACCTCGCCTATGGCCGCTCGGGCGAGCCACCCGCGTCCACGTCGCTCGCCGGGAATGTCGCAGCCCTGCCGCTCTACACGGTGTGGGGCCTGGGCGCGAGCGTGGCTGGGCTGATCGGCCAGGGCGGGTGGGTCGGGCCCGTCCTGCTCCTGCTCGCGCTCGCGGCCCTCGGATTCTCGTGGCGCCGGCGCCGGCCAGACGGATTCACCGTCGGGATCGCGGTCGCGCTGCTCGCCTTCTACCTCGTCCTCGGCCTCAACCGCGCGCAGATCGGCTACCAGCAGTCCGGATCGGGGCGATACGTCTACGAAGGTGCCGTCTTCTGGCTGCTCCTGCTTGCGGATGCAGCCCGCAACCTTCCGTGGCGCGGCACCTGGCGGCCGGCCCTGGTCGCCTGCGTATTCCTCGCCTGCTTCAGCAGCGGCGTGCTTCTTTTCACTTATTCGGTCGCCAAAACCGCGCAGATGCAGCGGGAGGCCGCTGACCTGCAGGCGCTGGCGGCCGACCGCGGGGATCCTTGCCTCAACCCGAACGCAATCGTCGACCCGCTCGTGATGCCCCAGGTCATCAGCCCGCCTGCTTACTACCGCGCGGTCGACCGGTATGGCGACCCAGCCGCAGGCACTCCGGCGGTCCGTGGCCCGGATTTCGAGCGGGCGCGCGCCAATTTGCTGAAGCCGGGCTGCCCCTGACCTGGGTGGCGGGCCAGCGGCGACTTCTACACTTGAATCAATGGCGGCCGGTGACTTCGACGTTGTGATCCTGGGGGGTGGGATGGGCGGCTACCCTGCCGCGATCCGGGCCTCTCAGCTCGGCTTGAAGGTCGCCCTGGTGGAGTCCGACAAGCTGGGCGGCACCTGCCTCCACATCGGCTGCATCCCCACCAAAGTTCTCCTCGAATCATCCGAGCTGTACCACCGAGTCTCCGCGCGGGGCGCCGAGTTCGGCGTCGACGCGGCCAAGGTGACCTTCGACTACCCGCGTATCGCCACGCGTCGCGACGCGGTCGTGGGCCAGCTGTACAAGGGCGTCCAGTTCCTGATGAAGAAGAACAAGATCGAGGTCATCGCCGGGAACGGCCGGCTGAGCGACCGGAACACCGTGGTCGTCGGGGCCACGCAGGTCAAGGCCCCCCACTTGATCGTCGCGACCGGCTCGGTCGTCAAGGCGCTGCCCGGGATCGAGTTCGACGGCGAGTACATCGTCTCCTCCGACCACGCGACGCTCGCACGTTCCGTGCCGGAGTCGATCTGCATCATCGGCGCGGGCGCGGTCGGCGTCGAGTTCGCGACCCTCTATAACCAGCTGGGCGTCAAGGTCACGCTGCTGGAGGGGTTGGACCGCCTTGTCCCTTTAGAAGACGAGGAGATTTCCAAGGAGATGCTCGCCGCCTTCAAGAAGGCGGGCATCGACTGCCGGGTCGGCGTGCGCGTGAAGGGCGCGAAGAAGGCGCGAGACGGTGTGAGCGTTGACACCGAGCAGGGCGAGGTGTGGGCGCGTCAGCTCCTGGTGGCGGTGGGACGGGCGCCGCGCTCGAAGGACATCGGCCTCGAGCAGGTCGGCGTGACCACCCACCCGAACGGCTTCATCAAGGTCGACGAGTGGCTGCGCACATCGGTGGAATCGATCCACGCCATCGGCGACGTGGTCGGCGGCTACCTGCTGGCGCACGCAGCTTCCCACGAAGGCACGACCGCCGCCGAGGACATCGCCGGCCAGCGGGTGGCGCCGTTCGAGCAGGAGCTCGTTACCCGCTGCACGTACTCGCATCCCCAGATCGCATCTGTCGGGTTGACCGAAAAGCAAGCACGCGACCAGGGACGCGAGGTGAAGACAGGCAAGTTTCCCTTCACCGCGCTCGGCCGCGCGATCATCCACGGCGAGACGGGCGGTTTCGCGAAGATGGTCGCGGACGCGAAGACGGGCCAGCTGCTGGGCGCCCACATTGTCGGACCGGAGGCGACCGAGCTGATCGCCGAGCCGGCGCTCACGCAGCTCTTCCAGGGCGACGCCTGGGAGCTCGGGCGCAACATCCACCCGCATCCGACGCTGAGCGAGGCGGTCATGGAAGCCGCGATGGCCGTCGACGGGAAGGCCATCCACATCTGATGGCTACAACCAAACCGCGCGAGCAGGCTGCAAAGAAGGACGAGCCCGAGTTCACGCCCGAGTGGCGGTTCCAGGATCCAGTCGCGTGGCGCGACACCGACCTCGACGAGAAGACTCTGAAGGAGTGGTTCTACTTCATCCTGCTCGGGCGGCAGATCGACTACCGCTTCCAGGTCCTCAACCGGCAGGGCCGCGCGCCGTTCATCATCTCGGTCGCCGGCCACGAGGCCGCGCAGATCGGCGTGAGCTGGCCGCTGAAGCCGAAGTACGACTGGGTGTCG
The DNA here is from genome assembly GCA_036393875.1 of Candidatus Dormiibacterota bacterium. Classification (GTDB taxonomy): domain Bacteria; phylum Chloroflexota; class Dormibacteria; order Dormibacterales; family Dormibacteraceae; genus UBA10449. The sequence goes on along the minus strand of DASWGF010000158.1, from coordinate 3,571 downwards.
CCCTACTACCGCGACGTCGTGCTCTGCATGCGCATGGGCACGACCCCGCTGGACCTCATGCTTTCGGTGCTCGCCAAGCCTGCCGATCCTGCTTCGGGCGGCAAGCAGACGCCAGGCCATTTCTCGGACACGCGACTCAACATCATCTCGGGCGGCTCGCCGGTCGCGACGCAGATGGTGCACGGCGCCGGCGTCGCTTACGCGTTGAAGATGGACGGCACCGACAAGGTCGTCATGACCAACTACGGCGAAGGCGCCGGTTCCGAAGGCGACACGCACGAGGCGTTCAACTTCGCCGCCATCTACAAGCTGCCTGAGATCTTCGTCTGCGAGAACAACGGCTTCGCGATCTCCACGCCGTTCCACAAGGAGTACGCGGTGGAGCACGTCGCCCAGCGCGCGGCGGGGTACGGATTCCCGGGCGTGACCGTCGACGGCCGCGACCCGGTGACCTGCTACTTCGTGGCCAAAGAGGCCATCGCGCGCGCCCGCGCGGGCCACGGACCGACGCTCATCGAATGCCTCGTCGACCGCCTCGGCGCCCACTCGTCGGAGGACGACCAGCGGCGCTATCGAACCCAGGAAGAGATCGACCAGCTCGCCAAGAACGACTGCCTCGAGCGCTTCAAGAAACGGCTGCTCGACGACGGCGTCCTCAGCGCCAAAGAAGTCGAGGCCCTCGAGGAGAAGGTCAAGGAAGAGGTCGCCGAGGCGACGCGGCAGGGCATGGCGTCACCGGATGCTCCGCCCGAGAACGCGCTCACCAACGTGTACGGCCTGGACGTACCCAAGGCCATCGACCCATCGGCCGGTGTCGAGACCGAAGAGATGAACATGGTCTCCGCACTGCGCTCATGCCTCACCGAGGAGATGGAGCGCGACGAACGGGTGATGGTGCTCGGCGAGGATGTCGGCCAGAAAGGCGGAGTCTTCCTGGTCACCGACGGTTTGCGCAAGCGCTTCGGTGAGGCGCGCGTGATCGACACGCCGCTCGCCGAGTCCTCGATCGCGGGCGTCAGTCTCGGGCTCGCTCTCGCCGGCAAGCGGCCGGTGGCCGAGATGCAGTTCGCCGACTTCGCCCACATGGCGTTCAACCAGATCACCAACGAAATCGCGAAGTTCCGCTATCGCAGCGATGGTGATTGGTCGGTGCCGATTGTGATTCGCGCACCGTTCGGCGGCCACGCCCACGGCGCGCTCTACCATTCGCAGTCGATCGAGGCTCGCTTCGCCACGCCGGGCCTGAAGATCGTCATCCCGTCGAGCCCATATGAGGCGAAAGGCCTCCTGCTCGCGTCGATCCGCGACCCCGACCCCGTCCTGTTCTTCGAGCACAAGCGGCTCTATCGCATGTTCAAAGAGCCGGTGCCCAAAGGCGAGTACCTGATCCCCCTGCAGGTCGCGCGGACGGCGCGAGAGGGCACCGACATCTCAGTGTTCTGTTACGGGCTGATGGTCTCGTACGCGCAGGAGGCGGCCAAAGTCCTTGATGGCGAGGGCGTGAGCGTCGAGATCGTCGACCTGCGCACGGTGTACCCGCTGGATCGGCAGGCGATCATCGCCTCCGCTCGCAAGACCGGCAAGTGCCTCGTTCTCTACGAGGACAACTTCAGCGTCTCGGTGGGCTCCGAGGTGGCGGCCATCATCGCCGACGAGGCGTGGCGCTGGCTCGATGCGCCGGTAAAGCGGCTGGGCGGCCTCGACGTTCCCGCGATCCCCTACGCGCCGGCGATGGAGGATGCCTTCATGCCCAACCCCGAGAAGATCGCCGCCGCGGTGAGAGAGCTCGCGGCCTTCTAGCCATGGCTCCCAAGACGACCCGTGTGGTCATGCCGCAGCTGGGGGAGTCAGTCCACGAGGGGACGATCGCCAAGTGGCTCGTCAAACCGGGTGACAAGGTCGTCGAGTTCGAGCCGATGCTCGAGGTCGACACCGACAAGGTGAGCGCCGAGGTGCCGTCGCCGGTCAGTGGCATCCTCCGTGAGATCCTGGCCAAAGAGGGCCAGACGGTGCAAGCCGGGGCGGAGATCGCCGTGGTCGAGGTCGGCGCCGACGGCGAGGCTGCGGTCCCCTCTCCCCCTCGGCAGGGGGGTGCGGCGGGAACTGGCTCCGCCAGGCCCGACGCCTCAAGGGGGGAGTCCCCCCTCAAACAAGAGGGCCAGGGAGACGGGCGTGAGCAGCCCAAGCCGCCCGCCGCGGCAGCGGTCCCCTCTCCCCCTCGGGGAGAGGGCCAGGGAGAGGGGCGTGAGCAGCCCAAGCCGCCCGCCGCGCCGGCGCCATCCCCAACTCCAGCGGCGCCGCCCCCCGTCCTCGATGGCGGCGAGCATCGCTATTCGCCCGCCGTCCAGATGCAGGCCTCGGAGCTCGGCGTCGACCTCGCCAGAGTCCAAGGCACGGGGATTGGGGGCCGGGTGACGAAGAAAGACGTGGAACAGTTCGCCGCGACCGCCAAGGCCGCGCCGGCCACGAAACCGAAGGCCTCAGCGCCGGCGACCGCGGCGCCAAGCGAAGGGGACCAGGTCGTTCAGCTCACGCGCGTCCGGCGCCTGATCGCGGAGAACATGGTCCGCTCGAAGTCGACCATCCCGCACGCGTGGCAAACGCAGGAAGTTGACATGTCGGGCGTGGTTGCGCATCGCAACGCCAACAAGGCCGCTTTCCAGAAGCAGGAGGGCTTTTCCCTCACGTACCTGCCTTATGTGATGGCCGCGACCATCTCCGCGCTGCGCGAGCACCCGGAGGTCAACTCCACCTTCAACGAGACCGAGTTGATCGTCCATCGGGACATCAACCTGGGCGTCTCGGTTGGTCTCGAAGACACCCTGGTCGTGCCGGTCGTCCGGCGCGCCGATGGACTTTCGATCGCGGGCCTGGCACGCGCAGTCAACGACCTTGCCACTCGCGCCCGCAACAAGCAGCTCAAGGCTGACGACCTCAGCGGCGGGACGTTCACGGTCAACAACTCAGGAACCTTCGGGACCCTGTTCAGCTACTCCGTCATCAACCCCGGCCAGGCCGGCATCCTCACCATGGAGGCAATCGTCGACCGGCCGGTGGCGGTGAACGGAATGATCGGGATCAAGCCGATGATGTATCTCTGCTTCTCGTTCGATCACCGCGTGCTCGACGGGCTGATGGCGGCTCGCTTCCTGACCTCGTGCCGGAAGTGGCTGGAAGCTGTCACTCTGGATCTGCCCGTTTACTGATTCAGCTGTTTAGTCCCTCTCTATCGCGAGGATGCTGATGAAAAAGCTGGCGAAGATGGTCTGCGTGCCAAGCGCGAGCAGGACGACGGCCGGAATCACCTCGCGCATGGTGGTCGACGGATTCAGGTTTCCAAATCCCACCGACTGCCAGCTCGCCACCGCCAGCACGAGCGCAACCAGGCCGCCCAGTGCCATCAGCGCGCCGGCGAGGAGGCCGACCTCGAGGGTGATGTAGCGAAGCAGCGCCTGCAGGACCGGGTGCGGCGGGTGAAAGCCCTCGCGGATCGCAAACATCTTGGTGAAAACAGCGAACAGCACCAGCTGGTATCCAAGCAGAGCGACGAAGCCGGCCACCAGGAGCGTGT
>DASWGF010000157.1:0-5166 GCA_036393875.1 Candidatus Dormiibacterota bacterium | reverse complement strand
GTCATGCCAGGACCGCACGGACCATGGGGTGAGCAGCTGGTCGCGGAGGTCAACGCCGGTACGGTGGATGAGGCCGACATCGACGACAAGGTCGCGCGGCTGATCGGGCTCGCACGTCGCGTCGGCGCTTTGAACGGGTCGATCGATAGCGATGCGACTGAACACGCGCCGGCCGGTTCGCGGGCGCTTGTCGACCCCGCGTTGTTGCGCGAGCTCACCGCTCGATCGTTCGTCTTGCTCAGCAACCCCCGTGGGCTGCTGCCTGTGCGCAGCGCCGGCGTCGAGCGCCTCGCGCTCATCGGCCCGAATGCGGTCGAGCCTCAGAGGCAGGGGGGAGGTAGCGTGCGCGTGCTCCCGGTCGCCGGCAAAGACCTCGCGGACGCGCTGGGCGAAGCGCTTGACGCGTATGTCAGCGTGCATCAGGGGTGCATGACCAGCGCGACCATTGCAGCCCCGCAAGATGGAAGTCTTCATGATCCGGTCAGCGGCGAGCCCGGCGTGCGCGTGGAGGTTCGTACCGCCGACGGCGTGGTCGTGAGCGATGCTCGTTTCCCAACCAGCGTCCTGACCTGGTGGGACGACCTGCCCGCGGCCGTGCACCTGCCGGACTCGGAGGTCACGATGCGCGCGCGCTACCGCCCTCTCGTCGACGGTCCGCATGTGCTGGGGGTCGCCGGCGTCGGAATGTTGCGGGTGTCGGTCGACGGCACTTCGCTCGCGGAGGCCAAGACCGAGCTTCGTCGCGACTCGGTGCAGGCGCTGTCGCAGCCGCCGGAGCTGCGCGTGCCCTTACAGCTGCAGGCCGGTCGCGACGTCGACCTGCTCATTGAGCTTCGTCCCAACGCGCGAGGGCCTCACGCGGGCTTCGCGTCGCTGCGGTTTGGCATCGCGCCCAAGCAAGAGGACGACAAGCTCATGGCGGAGGCCGTCGTCGCGGCTGCCGGCGCAGACGTCGCGGTAGTCGTCGTCGGGTCGGCGGATGGCACCGAGAGCGAGGGCTACGACCGGGAAAGCATGGTCCTGCCTGGCCGCCAGGACGAGCTGGTGAGGCATGTCGCCGCCGCCAACCCCAACACGGTGGTCGTGGTCAACTCCGGGATGCCGGTGCTGATGCCGTGGGCAGACGAGGTGGCGGCCATCATCCAGGTGTGGTTTCCGGGCCAGGCCTTTGCCGAGGCGCTCGCCGACGTGCTGGCCGGTGTCGCGGAACCGGGTGGCCGCCTTCCCATATCCATGCCGCGTGCCGAGGCGGACTCGCCGGTGTTGCACGCCACGCCGCAGTCCGGCGATCTCGCCTACGCCGAGGGTTTGCTCGTGGGCTACCGAGGCTACGACCGAAGGGAGACGGAGCCGCTCTTTGGCTTCGGGCATGGCCTGGGTTACACGGACTGGACGTACGAATCGCTAGGGTCGGGTTCCGAGTCGGTCTCGGCTGGTGCCGACCTTTCGGTGGTAGTCGGGGTCCGAAACTCTGGCCGGCGCGCCGGCCGGGAGGTCGTGCAGGTCTACCTCGAGGCCCAGGATGACGACCCACGCCGTCCGCTCCGCGTGCTGGCCGCCTTTGGCACAGTCGACGGTGAGCCCGGGACGCAGACCGATGTGCGCTTGACCGTGCCCGCGCGGGCATTCGCGCGCTACGACGACCACCGCCGCGAGTGGGTCTGGAAGCCGGGGACCTACACGCTGCGCGCGGGTCGATCGTCGCGAGATCTCAGATTGAAAGCAGAGGTGGTGTTGCGATGAAGTAGGGAGCGGGGGAGACGTTTGCGATGGGGGTGGATTTTTTGGCTGAGGTGATGAGGAGATGACCATGCATCGATTTCGTGCGATCTTTCTAGCCGGCACGATCATTGCCGCTGGCTGCTTCGCAGCGACAACGGCGGCGGTCGCGGATGCACCGGCGGCGCCGGACTTCGGCGCCAACGTTCACATCTTCAATCCGAGCATGGACCAGGCCACGATTCAGGCGAAGCTGAACGCAATAGCCGCCGCGCAGGTGAACAACGAGTTCGGCCCCCGACGGGACGCGGTGCTGTTCGAGCCGGGAACGTATGGGACGAAATCCAATCCGCTCAACTTCCAGGTCGGCTACTACACCGAGGTGGCGGGTTTGGGGTTATCGCCCGATGACGTGGTGATCAACGGCTCGATCGACGTCTTCGACCGATGCCTCGGCGCCAACGGCACCAATTGCCTCGCGCTGGTCAATTTCTGGCGGTCGATGTCGAATCTCGAGCTCAACGTGGTCACGCCTCGGGGCGGATGCCGCTTTGGCGAATTCTGGGCGGTCTCACAGGCCGCGCCCATGCGCCGGGTTCATGTCAACGGCTTCACGACCCTGATGGACTACTGCTTGCAACCGGCGTTCGCTAGCGGCGGCTTCATCGCGGACTCGGAGTTCGACAACAGCATCGTGATCAACGGCTCGCAGCAGCAATGGATCACCAGAAACACTAAGGTCGACTTGTGGACCAATGCGGTCTGGAACCAGGTGTTCTCTGGCGTCGTCGGGGCTCCCGCCCAGAGCTTTCCCAACCCGACCTTCACGACGCTCGCGACCAGTCCGGTGACCCGCGAAGCGCCATATCTCTACCTCGACTCGACGGGCAGCTACAACGTGTTCGTGCCCGCGGTGCAGTTCAACAGCGCCGGAACAACCTGGGGGTCGGGTCCGACCCCGGGCACCTCCATATCGATCGACCAGTTCTTCGTCGCCCAACCGACCGATTCCGCGGCGACGATCAACCTGGCTCTTCACCGTGGCAAGAACCTCATCCTGACCCCAGGGGTCTATCACCTGGACCAGAGCATCGACGTGACCCGGCCTGACTCGGTCGTGCTGGGGCTCGGGTTTCCAACCCTCGTCCCCGACAACGGGGTCGTCTCTATGAACGTCGCACGGGCGCAGGGGATGATGATCTCGGGGATCATCTTCGACGCGGGCACGACGAACTCGCCCGCCTTGCTGCAGGTCGGCAGCGGACACGCGCGAAGCGACAACGAGGCAACTGACCCGTCTGTGCTGTCTGACGTGTTCTTCCGGATCGGCGGAGCGACGCCGGGCAAGGCCACGACCGCTCTTGTCGTCAACAGCAACAACGTGATCCTCGACGACATCTGGTCGTGGAGGGCGGATCACGGCAATGGGGTCGGCTGGACCAGCAACACCGCCGACACAGGCGTGATAGTCAACGGCGACAACGTCACCGCCTACGGCCTGTTCGTCGAGCATTACCAGAAGTTCAACGTGATCTGGAACGGAAACGGCGGCACCGACATCTTCTTCCAGAACGAGCTGCCGTACGACGTCCCGAGCCAGGCCGCCTGGATGGAGGCTCCTGGTGTCGATGGCTACGCGGCGTTCAAGGTCAGCGACAGCGTGACCAGCTTCCACGGATTTGGGATGGGCAGCTACAGCTTCTTCAACCGTGGACTGAACATCTACGCCGCGAACGCGTTTGAGGTACCCGCGACGCTTCCGGCCGGGAGCGTGCACGACCTGCTCACGATCTTTCTAGACAAGGTGCATGGAATGGGCGGCATCCTGAACGTGATCAACGGGATCGGGGGTTCATCCACGATCGCCAACCCGGATACCCCGGTCACGGTGGTGAGCTACCCGTGACGCTCTGACAGATCTTCCCAAGAGGACGCGAGTGGCAACGCTCGCGTCCTCATTTATATGTGTAGGCGGGGTGTTCAGCTGCCTGCCGCTCAGGCAGTCACGGCTTCCGGCACCTCGATGAGCTCGCCTTCGATGTTGATCTGGATCTCGTTGCTCACGATGAACTTGCCGTCCAGCATCATGTCGAAGCTCATGCCGAAGTCCTTGCGGTTGATCTTGGTCTCTGCCGCGTAGCCAATCCGGTGACCCATATTGGGGTCGTTGAACTCGCCGTACTTGACCACCTTGAGGGTGACACGGTGCGTGTTGCCTTTGATCGTCAGGTTGCCGGTCAGGGTCGCGCTGTCGGGACCCGTCATCTCTAGCTTGGTGCTCTTGAAGGCCATCGTCGGATACTTGTCGATCTCCAGGAAGTTGGAGGACCGTAGGTCCTTGTCACGCTGCTCGTTGTGAGTGCGAATGCTCGCCGTGTTGATCGTGGCCTCGACGGTCGTGCGTTCCGGATGCTCGGGGTGAATGTCGCCAGTCGCCGTCACCTCGGCAAAGTGCCCTCGCACGGTCATCATGCCGAGATGCTTGGCCGAAAACTCGACCTGCGTGTGCATCGGATCAAACTTCCAGTTGCTCATCGCCAGCCTCCTTAGAGATAGTTGACTCCGCAACTTCCGCAACGCACCAAGAAGAAGCTCTATTCCACTCCGCGCCGGCGCCGATAGACTCGTGATGTGCTCGTGGGGTTCCGCTGGCTGATCTGAGCGGAGTGCGGGCCCTGACATTCGACGTCTTCGGAACGGCCGTGGATTGGCGGACAGGAGTCGCGGCGGAGGCTGGGCGCCTCGGCGCGCTGAATGGCGTCGCAGGCGACTGGGAGCGACTGGCTGACGCGTGGCGCGCACTGTACGCGCCCTCGATGGACCGGGTCAGGCGCGGCGAGCTGCCGTGGACCAACTTCGATCGGCTCCACCGGCTGTCACTGGACCAGGTCCTGCGCGAGGTCGGCGCGGAAGGCTTCGATGCGGCCGCTCGCGACGAATTGACCCTGGCCTGGGAGCGCCTGCCGGCATGGCCTGAGGCTGCCCGCGGTCTCGAGCGGCTCGCGCGACGCTTCACCGTCTCGACGCTGTCGAACGGAAATCGATCCCAGCAGACCGCCCTGATCCGGTTCGCCGGCTTGCCCTTCCGGCGCCTGCTGTCTGCGGAGGACTTCCGCCATTACAAGCCCGACCCAGAGGTCTACCTCGGCGCGGCGTCCGCGCTTGGCCTCGAAGTGGGCCAGGTGATGATGGTGGCGGCGCACAAGGGAGACCTGCGCGCCGCGCAGGCGGCTGGAATGCGGGCCGCATTCGTCGAGCGGCCGCTCGAGAGGGGACCGGATGGAGCCGCGGATCGCCTTCCCGATCCGCAAGCCGACGTGCAGGCCACTGACTTCGTGGACCTGGCGGACAAGCTCGGTTGCTGACCCCCTGTGAATTCAGGGGCTCGAATCCCTTTGAATTCGGGGCTTGGAAAACCGTCGAATTCAGGGCCGGCGCACCGCGCCC
>DASWGF010000156.1:0-3316 GCA_036393875.1 Candidatus Dormiibacterota bacterium | reverse complement strand
TGGTATCCATGGGGAGCGATGATCTACGGGCGATTCGTCCTTCCCGACGGCGGCCCGGATGCGGTCACGCTGCACGACCGCATCTGGAAGGACGGCGTGACGGCCGCGCTCGGCGCCGGCGCAGTCATCAACGATCATCATGGCGTGGGTCTCAAGCTGGCGCCTTACATGCCGGCCCAGCACGGCGCGGGACTCGATGTGCTGCGCCGAATCAAGGTGGCGCTCGACCCGAATGGGGTGATGAATCCGGGGAAGCTCGGACTCTGACCTTGGGGGACAGGGTCCAGATTGGACGTTTGTAGGAGGGCGAGATGGCGCTGAAACTGGCGATGCACAACTGGATGCGTCCGGAACCGATCGAGACGACGCTCGCACGGCTGGCGCGCTTCGGCTATGACGGCATCGAGATCTCAGGCGAGCCGGCCACGTATGACGCCGGCGAAGTCAAGGAGCTGCTGGCGAAGCACAACCTCAAGTGCTGGGGCTCCGTGACCCTCATGGTCAACGGCAGAGATCTGATCCACGAAGACCATTACGTGCGGCTCGGCTCGATCCAATACGCCAAAGACTGCCTCACCCTGGCGTCCAAGCTGGGCGGAAAGATCGTTACGCTCATCCCCTCCACCGTGGGCAAGACCGCGCCGATGAGCTCGGTCGAGCAGGAGTGGAAGTGGGCGGTCGACGGCATCAAGGAATGCCAGGAGCACGCTGAGAAGGTGGGCGTGAAGATCGCCATCGAGCCCCTCAATCGTTTCGAGACCTACTTCATCAATCGGCACGACCAGGCGCTCGAGCTCGCGCACCAGGTCGGTGGCAACTGTGGCGTATGCCTGGACTTTTTCCACATGAACATCGAAGAGGACGACTGGGCCAAGGCGCTCAAGACCACAGGCGATGCCGGCAAGCTTTACGACGTCCACGTCGCGGACAACAATCGAATGCCTCCCGGTGAAGGCTCGATCGACTGGAAGCGAGCGGTCGAGGCCGTGCATGCCGCCGGCTACGACGACTATCTGACGGTCGAGTTCGTCGTGCCCGTGGACCGAACGCCTCGCTCGACGCGCAAAGAGATCCGCGACGCGACGGAGACCGATGCCTCCGAGGGGCTGATCAAGTTCTTGCGCGACCACGGCACGGGATCGGTGCCAGAGCAGTACTACGACAGGTATGTCAAGGACTCGGCAACGCATTTGCGCAACAGCGACAAGCAGCTGCAGTCCGCCAAGGCCTGAACCGGGAAGCGGTAACGGGTGACCGCCGTCGCTCCGCGCATCGCATTGATCGGCACTCTTGACACCAAGGGCGCCGAGATCGAGTACGTGCGCAATCGGATCCGCGCCCTGGGCGGCGAACCGATCGTGATCGACTCGGGGATTCTCGGGTCGGCGTCGGGCGCTGTTGCGGACGTGACCCGAGAGCAGGTGGCCGCGGCGGGCGGCCACCTCCTGGACGACATTCGCAACGCGGGCAGCCGTGGACGTGCGGTCGAGATGATGCGCGATGGAGTGCGGGCCGTCTGCGTGAGGCTGCACGCCGAGGGCCGTTTGCACGGCGCCTTATGCCTCGGTGGCGCGGAAGGCGCTCTCTTGGGCGCGTACGCAATGCAGGCGCTTCCGCTCGGCGTGCCGAAGGTCATCGTCTCGCCAAGCGCCTCCGGGCGCCGCGTTTTTGGTCCCTTCATGGGCTCGAGCGACGTGCTCGTGATGCATTCGGTGGTGGACATCCTCGGCCTGAACCCGATCGCTATCTCGGTGTTCGACAACGCCGTAGCGGCGGTGGTTGGAATGGCGACGCACGCCGGGCGGTCGCCCGCCGGTCTCGGCGGCCGCAGCGTGGGCGTGACGATGCTCGGTCAAACGACCCCGGGGGTCATGCACCTTCGTGACGCGCTCGAGCGGGCAGGCTGGGAGACCGTGATCTTCCACGCCAATGGAGTGGGTGGGCCGGCCATGGAGGCGCTCGCCAGGCAAGGCGCCCTCGCCGGCGTCGTCGACTACACGCTGTCCGAGCTGGCCAACTCGCTCATGGGCGGCATCCACGCCACCGGACCCGACCGGCTCACGGTGGCCGGCGACATGGGGCTGCCCCAGGTGGTGGTGCCCGGGTGCGTGGATTTCTTCAATCAGGGAGCGCCTGACACGCTCCCGGAGATATATCGGCGAAGGCGCAGCTACTATCACAACCCCGTGGCCACGCTGGTCCGGCTCGAGCTGGATGAGATGGCGGAGCTGGGACGCATCGTCGCCAAGCGTCTCAACGGCGCGAGCGGACCGGTCTCCGTCGTGGCTCCGACCCGCGGCTTTTCGCTCTCGGACACGGAGGGCAACGCGCTCTGGTACCCGGAGTCGGACGCCGCCTTCATCGACTCGCTCGAGGCGAACCTGCGCCCTGGGATCGCGTTCGAGCGTGTGGATGCCACAGTCAACGATCCTGCCTTCGCCGACGTCGTCGCGGACCGCTACCTCACCATCACCAAGGAGCACGTTCATGCCTGACCCGCAAGCGACGCGGCCTCTGTCGCACAACCTCTTCGACCTTGCGCCCCCTGATCTGCAATGGTTCCTGGCCCGCTCGGATATCGTCCTGATCCCGATCGGCAGTCTCGAGCAGCACGGACCACATCTGCCCTTGGGCACGGACACCATCACGGCGCTCGAGGTGAGCAAGCGCGCAGCCGAGCTGGCGGACGTTCCGTACGCGCCCCCGCTGTGGGCGGGCTACTCTCCACAGCACCTGCGTGAACCAGGCACCGGTACCGGAACCATCACGCTGCGCGCGTCGACCCTCAACGACGTCCTGTACGACATCGCCCGCAGCCTGATCCATCATGGATGGAACAAGCTCATCTTCGTCAACGGTCACGGTTCGAACGTCAAGGTGATCGATCCGGTTTTGCGCCGGATTCGCTACGAGACCGGAGCCATGGTGGCGCTGTACAAGCCGTATGCCGAGCGCTACATCGGCATGCTCAATGACGTGCTCGAGAACCCGCCGGCCGAGACTCCAGGCTGGCACGCCAGCGAGCTGGAGACGTCGCAGGTGATGGCTCATGACGCGGGCCTGGTGCACATGGACAGGGCCGTGGACACACGCGCTCATGCCCCCGCGTGGCTGCCGAAGGGCTTCGACAAGGCGGATGGCGCGCCCGACATCGAGTTCGGCGGCTACCAGTACTTCAACTTTCCGATGGATCACGGGGAGTTCACCGAGACCGGCGTGATCGGCAACCCATTCCGGGCCACGGCCAAAAAGGGCGATGAAGCATTGAACCGGTTCGCTCAGCATCTGGTGCAGGCGATCGACGCCTTCCGGCCGC
>DASWGF010000155.1:0-9769 GCA_036393875.1 Candidatus Dormiibacterota bacterium | reverse complement strand
TCGGCGATCTCGGACTGCGAGTAACCGCCGAAGTAGGCCAGCTGGACGGCCTGGCGTTGCTCCGCGGGCAGGCTTCCGACCGCCTCGCGCACAGCCGCACGCTCGAGCTCCAGCGAAACCTCGTGCCATGGATCCGAGTGGGTAGACGTCGAGGCGAGCTCCGGCTGGAGCTCGAGCTCTTGCCGCTCGTGAGCGGCTCGGCCCCTCAAGTAGTCGATCGAGCGATTCCGCACAGCTGTGATCAGCCAGGTTCGCAGCGACCCCTTCTTGGGATCGAAGCCGGCAGCGTTGGTCCAGATCTTCAAGAAGGCCTCCTGCACCACGTCCTCCGCCCGACCCGGGTCGCCCAGCACTCGCATCGCGACGGCATAGGAAAGACCCGCATATCTGTCATACAGCTCCAAAAGGGCGTCCTCGTTGCCTGCCGCCAGGACGACCGCGAGCTCGGCATCAGCGCGTCCTTCTGTGCCTATCGGATCACATGACCTCGAGCGCGTCCGTCGAGTCGACGCCGGGTGCCCGGCGGGTGGTCAGCTCACCGATTGGGGACTTTTTCGGGGGCGCGATCGCCCACTCTTCGCGGTCGATGAGCCTCGATGCCCACTCTGGATTCCGGACCCTGCGATCGCGGGCCGCATAAAGCGCTTTGGACATGAGCTTGATCCCCGCCAGGCCGGGGAGCTTGCCGATCTTCTCGTCGAGGGCGAGCAGCTCTTCCTCTCCTTGCTCATCATCAAACAGGTATAGGGCGAGCGCGTCAACCTCTTCTTGCGTCTTCACTCCCTGGCCGACGGGCACCCAGACCCGGTCGAGCATCCAGCGGTCGACCCGCTGGGCCTTCTCGTTGTCGGTGAGCCATTCCTTGGCCGAGTTGAAGTAAAAGGCGAAATGGCGCCGCTCGTCCTTGATGATCCGCCCGAGCAGGTCCCTCAACACCGGGTGCCCAGATTTGCGAATGAGCGCCCCATACCCGGTCAGAGTCGAGAGCTCGTTGATCGCGCCGATGGTCAGATACACGGCCGAGAAGTCTTTGAGCAGCCACGAACCCACCATCGTCGACATAAGGCTGACGCTGTTCTGGACGCCAAGGTGGGCGCGGACGTTGGCGATCCGGTCCTGCGTGTCGAACTCGATCCCATACAGGTTGAGGAACTTGCCGATGTTCTCGCCGTGCCACAGCTCCTCGTAGTTCCAGCAGGCAAGGAATGCCGTGAGGATGGGGTCCATGCACGCCCGCGTCACCAGCAGGTGCGAGAGGTAGAGGGGGACGTGATTTTCGATGTCCATCATGTAGTGGAGGCAGAAGAGGTCCCCATTGGACAGGGGGCTCGAGGTGACCGCGTTCCAATCGATCCCCGCGGTGTCGAGTTTTTTGGACTCTTCCTTGTAACGCTCGATGCTGAAGCTCATCCTTCCTCCTCCAACGCTTGTGGGGGGCGCTGCTGGTCGATACGCAGATTGGCCCGCGGCGGATCATTTTGTCCTCTGGGGCCCCCGCGCCGCAGGCGCGGGAGTCTGCCCTGCGGCAGAGCCCACCTCCCCACACGGTGGGGAGGGCACAGCCCAGCAACTTCACAGGTTCCTCACACGGCTCGCTGAGCGTGCGGCCCCAACCTCAAGGGCAACGCTCGAGCGAAAAAACACCAGGAGGAGTCAGCAGTCATGAACAGAGTTCGTACGGCAGTCACAGCAGCGGCCATCGCGGGGTCGATGCTCGTCGGCGGGGTGGTGGGAGCCACCCTGTACGGTGTGTCCGCTCTCACCGCGGCGGCGGCCCCGACCGCGGCGACCCCCACCCCGGCGGCCGGCTCGCCTTCGGGCACGTTCGTGCCCAACGAGACGGCGGCGCACGAGGCCACGGAAAGCGCGGCTCGCGAGGCCCAGGAGAACGCTGGGCAGGTTCCGACCGTACCCTAAAGATGCGGTCAAAATCAGGCAGGGCCGATGCGCAATCGGCCCTGCCGCCCGACCCGAGGACAGGGGCCCCCGCGAGCTCACGGCGTGGCCTCTGAGTTCGTGGGGTAAACGTTGTGAGAAACCGATTGGTAGTCGCGGTCGCCGCCTGCATCGCGGTCGTCGTGCTGGCGGGCGGCGGCGCGTATGTCTACTTCTTCTCCGGGCTCCGCTCCTCACCGAGTCCGCTGAGCCTTTCGACACCGAGCGCTTCGGCTTCCGCCGCGCCGGTAGGGAGCCTCGCCGGGAACTGGACGGTGACCACCGGCTCGATTGCCGGCTACCGCGTCAAGGAGCTGTTCGTCGGCGAAACGTCCAAGCACGAAGCGGTGGCGCAGACCGCCACCGTCAGCGGTAGCCTGACCGTGAGCGGCGACTCGAGCGGTTACCAGGTGACCGCGATCACGTTCACAGCCGGCCTGACCGGCCTGCACAGCGTCGACTCCGTGGCCGGCCGCAACGTCGTTCAGCGGGACTCATACGTCTCGCGCCAGATGAACCTCCAGCAGTTTCCGAATGCGACGTTCACGGCCTCGTCGGGGTCGGTGCCCGCCACCGATGGGTCGGGCCCGGTGGACGTCTCCGCGGCGGGCAAGCTGACGATCCACGGCGTAACCAAAGACGTGACCGCGACCGCCAGGGCTCAGCTGAACGGCGGCAAGATCGAGATCGTGGGGAGCATGTCGATCGACATGACGGACTACGGCGTCTCGCCGCCGTCCGTACCGTTCACGACCGTCGACTCGCAGGTGACGATCGAGTTCCAGCTCTTCCTGACGAAGTCGGCCTAGCCGAACATCTGCCTCGCCACGAACACGATGTTGGCCGGGCGCTCCGCGAGCCTCCTCAAGTACCACGCATACCAGGCGTCGCCGTAGGCGACCAGCGCTTTGACGCGGTAGCCTTCCGCCGCGAGCCTCGTCTGCTGCGAGGCCTGGATGCCGTACAGCATGTGCACCTCGAGCTGGTGTCGATCCATCCCGATCGCGTCGGCGAATCGCGCGACTCGGTCGATGAGCGCCACGTCATGCGTTGCGACCACCAGGCGCAATCGACCACGATTGGCATCGGGCAGTACCAGCGCGCACAGCGCGAGAAAGTTGGCATCGACGTCGCGCTTGGCGGGAAACGCTCGATCCGCCGGCTCGGCGTAAGCACCCTTGACCAGCCTGATGGCGGGCTTGAAGGCGAGCATCCGGTATGCGTCCGATGCCGTGCGGTACAGGTAAGCCTGCAGGCAAACGCCGACGGCGGAGTGCCTGGCGTGGACCCGGTTGTAGAGGTCGAGGGTGCGGTCGGTGTAGGCGCTGCCCTCCATGTCGATCCACAGGAACCCCTTGACCCGGGCGGCGGCATCAGCCAACCGGTTGAGGTTGGCAAAGGCCGCATCGGGGTCGATGTCCAGGCCGACCTGGGTGGGCTTGACCGAGATCTCCGGCTCGAGGCCGGCCTCGGCCGCGGTCTTCAACACGAGCTCGTAGTGCTCGACCGCGGCAGTGGCCTCGGACATCGCCTTGATGTTTTCGCCCAGCTTCGTGAAGACGGCGCCGATTCGCTGAGCCTTGAACGCCACGCCCGCCGCGAGCGCCGCGTCGAAGTCATCGCCCGGCATGAACCTCCTCACCGCGCGCCGGACAAAGCCCCATTGAGGCACATGCTCGGAGAGCCACGGGTTCTGGGCACACCAGAGGAGCAGCGACCTCATCCCAGGGCAATGATATGGGGGCCCACGACGCGCTAGTCCAGCGCCGAGATCAGGTCGAGCCACACTGAGGGGTCGTTTGGCACCACGTCCGGCCGCTTCATCGACGGCGGTTCGGATTTGAATCCCGCTCCGGTGTCGAAGAGGGCGACCCGTTCGTCCCGATCTATGAGCCCTCGCTCCCGCATGACCGGCAGCGCCGCCAGCGCCGCCGCAGATTCGAGGCAGAGGTACCCGGCGCCATTCTCAGCCGCACGGACCTGCATCGCTTCGATCTCGGTTTCGGGGACTGCGATCGCTCCGCCGCCCGAGCGCCGAAGGCATTCCAGGATCAGGTGGTCGCCCAGGGCAGAAGGGACGCGGATGCCGGCGGCGCGCGTCTTCGCGTCCAACCATGGATCCGCGAACTCCGCCCCCTGTTCGAAGGCGCGAACGATCGGCGCACAGCCTTCCGCCTGCACCGCATACATGCGCGGCCGCGCCGAGCCGATGAGCCCCAGGGTTTCGAGCTCCTCGAATGCCTTCCACATCCCGATCAGCCCGGTGCCGCCCCCGGTCGGATATACGACCACCTCGGGCAGGCTCCAGCCGAAATCCTCCGCGAGCTCGAAGCCGAGCGTCTTCTTGCCTTCCACGCGGTATGGCTCGCGCAGCGTGGCCATGTCGAAGGCGCCGGTCTTTTCGCCCAGCAGTCGAGCGAACTTGCCGCAATCGGAGATGAGGCCGTCCAGCAGGATCAGGCGCGCACCGCAGATAAGCGCCTCCAGCTGGTTGGCGGCCGGAGCGTCCGCCGGCATCACCACCGTGGCCCGCATGCCCGCGGCGGCGGCGTACGCCGCCAGGGCGCCGGCGGCGTTGCCCGCCGACGGTGCCACGAGGTGGGCCGCGCCAAGCTCGGCCGCCCGGCTCACAGCCACGGCCATGCCCCTGGCCTTGAAGGATCCCGTCGGGTTCACGCTCTCCGCCTTGATGTGCAGCCCGGATAGCCCGAGCTTGCGGGCCAGGCGGGCCGGAGGCAGCAGCGGCGTCGAGCCTTCGCCGAGAGACGTGATGAAGGATCGCCGGCGCACGGGCAGCAGCTCTTCCCACCGCCACAGCCCCCCGTGGCGGCCGGCGATCGCCTCTTTTGTCAGCCGGCCGCGGGCGACCTCCAGGTCGTAGCGCGCCAGCAGGGTGCGGCCGTCGGCCGGATCGGTGCTCCGCAGCTCATCTGCACCGTAAGGGATCCCGGAGCGTGCGCCCTCCAGGAAGGCAAGCGTGGATGACGTGTCTTGGTGGTGCGGCGGCATCCGTGCACCGGAGACTAATCGAAGGGGCCGCGGCGATGCCCCCGCCGTGCCCCGTATGCTCGGCATCGTGCACGTCGAGAGCGACCTCGAAGGTTTCACCGATGCTCAGGCCCGCCGCGCCCTTGCCGGCCTGCCCCTTGCCGGCGACTACGAGGTCGTGATCAAGCCGCTCCGATACCGGTCCTCACCTCACCTCGCGGCGCGCTGCGAGTTCGAGGAGCGCCGAATCGTGCTCCAGGTCCCGATCCCGTTTCGGCCTTTCAAGGAGCCGGTCATCTACGCGGCACGTCGGAAGCGCGGACAGGGCATGCGCTTCGCGTGGGCCTCCGAGAGCGTCTCCTTCCGCCTTCGCCGAGAGGTGCTTCGATTCCTGTACTGCCACGAGTGGATGCACTGGTACCTGCACGAGGTGCTGGGCAAGCCATCGGCGGCGGAGACGGCATGCGACCGGTTCGCACTTCGCAACTTCAGGCGCCCGCGCGTCTCGGTCGCCGATGCAGACATGGCCCTGCGCCGTCGTTCGCGCAGCCGAGCGGTGGCCTAAGGCTTCACGCGTTTGGCGGCGCGTCCGTGTTCATCGGTGATCGAGCCGGCGAGCTGGATGATGCTCTTGGCCGCGGCGCAGGAGGGATCGGTCTCGACCACCACCTGTCCCGTAACCGCGGCGCGATCGAACCTGGCGCCGTCATAGGCGATCTCGGTCTGGATCTTTCGTTCGACCTGACGTTCGGCATCGGCGCGGGTGACCATGGTCTGCGGGCGCGGGTGATTGAGGGCGAGGTTCACCCTCGCAGACGGTATCTTGAGCACCTTTTCGAAGATCTGGAGCAGCTCGGCCGTGTCCTTCAGGCTCGTCAGCTCCGGGGTCACCATGACCAGAATCCGATTGGCTCGCTCGAGGACTCCGAGCGTGACCTCGGTCATGGCCACGCCGAGGTCGACCACGGTGTAGTCGAAGGTCTGCTCGAGAACGTCCAGCGCGCGCTTGACCAGCTGCGGAGTGACCAGGTCGGCCTGCTCGGCGCGCAGAGCGCTCGGGATGATCACCATCCCCGTGGGATGGTGGAGCGCAATATCCAGCAGCGCGTCTTCGAACTTGTCCTGGTCCGGCTGGTCGATCAGAGCCAGGCAGCCGGCCGGCACCAGGTTGGCGACGAGGGCGGCGTGGTTGTAAGGAAGGCTGAGGTCGATCAGCACGCATTCACCGCGATGCTCCAGGCCGAGGGCGGCGGCGAGGTTGACCGCGATGGTGGTCCGCCCGGAACCACCCTTCACCGCGTAGACCGCGACGATCATCGCGGACGCACCTTACAACTGACTAGAGAAGCTGCGCGCCTCGATGATTGAGTTCAGGCGGCGCCGAGCCGCTGCAGCGCGGGCATCTCGCCTACGAAGAGGTCCACGACCTCAGGGTCCCATTGGTGTCCGGCGCCGCTGATCAGAACTGCCAGCGCGTGATCGATCGGGAGCCGCGCCCGGTACGGCCGATCGTTGACAAGTGCGTCGAACGCGTCGCAGACCGAGACGATACTGGCGAGGCGTGGGATTTCCCGAGCGCGAAGTCCGTCGGGGTAGCCCCGCCCATCGAACCGCTCGTGATGGTGTCGGATGATCGGCAGCAGCGTGGAAGCCGAACGAAGCGGTCTGACTATGTCCTCGCCGATGAGCACATGCGTCTGCATGCGCGCCCTTTCCTCGTCGTTGAGCGGGCCGGGCTTGAGAAGGATCGCGTCAGGGACACCAATCTTGCCGATGTCATGGATGATGCCGCCCCGATACAGGGCATCCAGGGCCACGTCCGGCAGCCCCAACCGTGCGCCCATGTGCCGGGCGGACTCGGCCACGCGCTGTGTGTGCTTTTCGGTGAGGGGATCCTTGGCCTCCACGGCCGCCGCGAGTGCGAAGATCACCTGCTCCGCGCTGTCGAGCGTGTTGTAAACAGCCTTCAAGCGCAGAGCCGACCTGACCCGCGCCACCAGCTCGACCCGTTCGACGGGTTTGGTCAAGAAGTCGTCCGCGCCTGCCTCCAGCGCGCGGACCCGATCGCCAGTCTCGTTCAAGGCGGTGATCATGACCACCGGCAGGAGCCGGCCGCGCGGGCCGGCTTTTATCCTTCGACAGACCTCATAGCCGTCGAGGCCGGGCATCTGGACATCGAGGAGAACCAGGTCCGGCGACTCTGACTTGATCTGCTGGAGGGCAGAGGCTCCGTCCTGCGCGAGGCGGACATCACAATCCAGGTCGGCCAGGTACGCCTGCGCCAGCTGGCGATCGGCGGATCCGTCGTCGACTACCAGTACGACTGACATGTCCCGGTTTCCCCACGCTCACGCCTTGTTAAGTGACCCACCCGACCACATAGTAGAGGCAGCCATTTGAATTAACGCTTTCTTAGCGTTTGAAATATTGCCGGCGCCGCGGGTTCAGGCGGTGGCGGTGCGATCCTTCCGGGCGGATCGGCCCGGCAGGCGCCCCAGGGCGAGCCTCAGCTGCTGGTTGGCCGCGACCAGGTCGCCTCGCTTCTCGAGGAGCTCGGCGTACTGGACGTGACAGCGGCTCAGGCGCTCGGAGGCGCCCAGTGCTTCGAGGATTCCGGTGGCAACTACAAACTCGGTGTCGACGCGAGCGTCCTGGCCCTGCTCAGCGGCGATGCGGCCGAGCCACATGTGACACTCGGCCAGGGTGGCCTTCTCGGACAGCCGCTCGGCCAGGTCGCTGGCCTCGATCGCGAACTTCTCGGCCTCGTCCCGCTCCGACCGTGCGAAGGCCAGCTCGCACAGGCCCAGCAGGATCTCGGCCCTGCCGACCTGGACGGCGCCCTCATCGAACAAGGCCAGGCCGCGGCCCAGGTGTTGGCCCGCAGCAGCAAGATCTCCACGCTTGATGAGGAGGAGCCCGAGGTTGGTCTCCGAGCGCGCCAGAGACACCCGGTCGTTCAGAGTCTCGTGGATGGCCAGCGCGCGCTGTGCGTAATAGGCGGACTGGTTGAGCTGGCCGACCTCGCTGTAGGCCAGGCTCAGTCCGCTGTACATCAGCGACAGGCGCCTCAGATCCTGGACGACCTCCCCTGCAGCGATGGCTCTTTCATAGCAGTCGATCGCCGCCGGCCAGTCCTGGTTCGTGGCATGCACGGAGCCGAGCACGAAAAGCAGGCGGGCCTCGCTCGTCCGCGGCACCGGCTGCAGCGAACGGCAGAGGGCGAGCCCGCGTTCGGCCAGGCCCAACGCCGACGGATCCTGGAGCAGGTACGCCGCCGAAGCCTCGTGGCCGAGGCATTCGGCCGTCATGAGTCTGTCGCCGGTCCGCTCGAAATGGTCTCGGGCCGCAGCTGCCAGGCTCCGTGCTTCGATGGGCTGGGCCAGGCGCAGCAGCGCGTAGGCCACCAGGTACCTGGTTTTGGCCGTGGTGTCGGCGTCCGGTCCGGTGGCGAGCAATGCGCGGCCCGAGACCAGGGCGGCCTGAGGATCGTTGGTCGCGAGCTTCAGCTCGACCTCCAACGTGTGCTGGGTTGAACGCGGCTCCATCGTGGAGGGTCGGACGAGGAAGTAATCCAGGGGGCGACCCGTCCGCTCGGCGATCAGCCTCAGCGTCTCCATCGAGGGCTTGGCCTTACCGGTCTCCACGAAGTAGATGGCGGTCCGGCTGACCACGCCGTTGGCGACCTGGCCCAGGCTCAGGCCGGCGTCCGCGCGGGCCTGCTTCACCGATCCGGGCTTGATCTCGATGCCGTGGCGCCGGCCCCGCCGGCTCGAGGCCTTTGCGACTGGCGCTGGGCGTGCGTCAAGTTCCGGCATCGCGGGCCAGCTTACATGACCTCGAAGGCAACTTGACAACAATGGATTAACGCTGCTGATCTCGGTTTAGCTCAGCAGCAGGGAACCAAGCCAGCGCTGGCCGTGGTCGCGAGCGTGATCGCCATCGTCGCCGCCAGGATGGCGGCCAACATCAACTTCCTCATGAATCTCACCTCCTTTGCGGCGCAGACCGCGCCCGCCTGTGGTCACCGGAGAGCGGACGGGTCGCTAGAGATGGATGCCGGTAGCGGGGATGGCCGGACGTGGCCCAAGGCTCGCCGCGACCATCCCCCAGGCCCCCGCGCCGAACTTGAGGCAGGCCACCAGGGCTAACCCGGCCCCGGCCCCAAGCTCGAGTGGTACCGTCCAGCCCAGCACGATGGCTAGGCCAACCGCCGCCGGCAGCAGTCCCAAAAGCAATGCGGCGACCGCGACCGCCAATAAGCTCACACCTTGCCCGTACGTGATCTCTCCGTCTTCGGGCGGTTCCTCCACAGCGGAGGCGAAGACTTGTTCTTCGTATGCGAATGCGACCTGGGCGATGGCAGCTCCCTCACATGGCGCGGCGTCCGCTTTACCCCGTGCGGCTGTGCGCTTAATGCTGGTCGAGATGTTAACTGAAGCCCGGGTTGAATTAACATACGGTTCCCATTAAGTGGCCTGGCAAACTTCCCCGGCCGACCCCAAGTCCGCCGCCACGCCCCTTCAGACCGGTGGTCACCGCGCGTCGGCGGCAGACGGCTGGTCGCTTTGGCCGGGCAGGCTGAGCAGCGAATGGAGGCGATTCGCCTTCGCGGCGTTGCTCGCGTTCGTGGCCGCGGTTGCCTTCCTCATCTGGACCGCGTTTCGGATCGGCGGTGTCAAGACGACGATTGCGGTGGACGACATCGGCGAAGCAGTGGCGTCTGGCGTCGCGGCGATCAGCCTCGCCCTCGCCGCCCGCCGGTCGTCAGGTCGCCTCCGTGCAGCCTGGGCGCTGTTCGCAGCTGGAGCGGCAAGCTGGACCGTCGGCGAGGCCATCTGGTCCTGGT
>DASWGF010000154.1:0-2311 GCA_036393875.1 Candidatus Dormiibacterota bacterium | reverse complement strand
GCTCATCATCCCGCCAGCACTGCTCGGGTGGTACTGAAGGAGCTTGCGCAGCTTGTGCTGAGCCGTCGGCGACATGAGGTCGAAGACGGGCTTCCGCCGTTCCTGGTCGAGCTCCCCCAGGAGATCGGCAGCGTCATCGGGGGCCATCCGCTCGAGGACCTTGGCGGCCTCTTCGTTCGACATCGACCTGAGGAACTCGACCTGGTGCTCGGTGTCCAGCTCCTCGAAGACGTCGGCGGTCAGCTCAGCATCGCTTTCGACCGCGTCCAGGATCTCTTCGCCCTCTTCATGCGACGCACCTTCGACGAGGTCGGCGATCTGCGCGGGGTGCAGTCTGCGGAGCCGCTGCAGCGGCATCAGCAGCTTGGCCGTCGGCACGTGCGAGACGAACGGCTGCACGTCCTTCCAGTCCAGCACGGCATGCCTGCGCAGGTCCGGCCGGCCTTTACGCGGGACCAGGCGACGAAGCATCGCCCGCGGGCTGCGGTCGACTCCGGTCAGTCGCCATCCGTCCTCGCCAGGCGAAAGGACCAGGTCATGCGCTCGCACGATGCGGCCGCGGGCCATGTCCATGAGGTGCCGGCCCAGGACGTCGGCCGCCACCAGCACCTCCCCGGGGCGCCTCTGAAAGGCGCCGGTATCCAGGGTCTGGTTCTTGAGCCGCACCTCTCCAGGCGCGAGCTTTTCGATGTTCTTGCTGCTGACGAACACTTCGCTCCTGCCCACACGGACCTTTATCCCGGTCACAGGCGGGTAGCCGCCGCCATCGAGCTTGACGATCAGGTCTTCGAGCCGGCCGACCTCGTCGCCGGCCGGGTTCAATACCGGGCTGCGCAGGAGCTGGGTGACCATCAACCTCCGCTTCTCTCTGCCGGTTACCGGCTTGGTGTGCGCGGCGCTCGCCGGCGGTCGCCCGTCCACGTGCTCGTTTTTGTCGGTCATCGGTCTACCGCTGGCGCGGTCCTCCATTCCAGCCTGTGCCCCGGCGCGTGCCACACGCTCGAGCCGGGCTCAGCTAATTATCCTGCTGACTTCTCTATACCCGCTTCGAGCTGCGCCACGCGTTTGATGAGGCTCGCGAGCGCCTTGTCCTGGGCGGTGAGGTGTTTTTGCATTTGGATGCATTCGTGGAGGATCGCCTCGGCGTCCTGGTAGGTGACCACAGCTCGCTTGTCGGAGGCCTGGCCGAGGACCTGCTGGCCGACCATGATCACGAACATCAGAAGGAGCTGAACGATGTTGGAGAGGAAGAGCAGGAACGCGAACGGATACGGGTCGCGGGCGAACAGCCAGATCCCGACCGTGGCCAGGATCATGTAGGTCACCTGGATGGCGAAGGCGATGTAGACCGCCCACATCGTGCCGACGCTGCTGGTGATGGCCGCGGCGAGGCGGCCGTTGAACCCAACATGCTCATCGGCCACCATTGGCGGCGCCTTGAGCTTCCTCTTTTCTGTGTGCGGATGCGGCTCGTGGACGAAATCGATGTGACTCTGTCCTGACACTTCCGAGCTAGTCATTGCTGGGCATCAACAGCACGGGGCAATGAGCGCCGTGCACGATTTTTCTGCCGAGGTCGCCAGTGACGCGTTCCTGCAGGCCGTGGGCGTGGTGGCTGCCGACCACGATGAGCTCGGCCGCGAACTCGTCGGCCTTCTCGATGATGAACTCCGCCAGGCGATCCGGGCGGTGGCTGTCGATATCAGAGGAAGCCCGAATGCCCGCTTCGACCAGGCTGCGAGCCACGGCCTCGCCGAATCGAAACGACTCGGGGATGGACTCCTTCTCCAGCGTCGCCCCGGAGGTGACGATCCGCTCCCGCATGTGGACCACGAGCACCTCGGAGTCGAACGCCTTGGCCAGGCCGGTGACGACCGGCACGAGCTCGGCGGCGTGTTCGGTTTCGCCGACCGCGACCACGATCCTGGAAAACACGAGGCGATTATCTCGCCTCCCCACGAAGTGGGGAGATACCATCGGCGGCACAGATGGCAAACCGGGTCCAGCACTACCGGGCGGAGCTGAAGAAGAGGCGCGGCGAGTGGGAGCCTTACCTGAAGGCCAACTCGGGACTCCCCGGCCGGCGCGCGAACCTGGAGCTGGTCACAGCCGTCGGCGAGGAGGCGGACGCCGACCTCCTGTGGCGCCTCTCGGCGTCGAGCGACGAATTCCTGGCGCTGTGCGGGACGGCGGGGCTCGGGCGCCTGGCCAAGACCGATCCGGACACGGTGCTGCCGTGGCTGAAGGAGCTGGCCGAGGACCCCAGGTGGCGGGTGCGCGAGGGTGTGGCGATGGCGCTGCAGCGGCTCGG
>DASWGF010000153.1:0-6328 GCA_036393875.1 Candidatus Dormiibacterota bacterium | reverse complement strand
GGCGCGGCGGCGATGTACGCCGCCATCACGGCGGAGTCGTTGTAACGGTACGAGGTGAGAGGTGAAGTCGGGCCGAGACAGAACGAGCTGCAGTAGAGAGGCGCTCCTGAGTAGTTCGAGTACTCCATGTCATATGCCATGACAAACATCGAGTCGACGTAGGCGGCGATGCCGACCACGTCGAAGAATCCATACGGGTCGGCGGCCGCGCCCGCGTACGTGTCGATAGACAGATATAAGGAAGAGCCAAGCGCCGCGCGCAGCTTCTGGGTCAAGCTCGTCATTGCGTGCTGCGCCCAATATGGATCGCCGCTCCCGCAGGCCCCGTCGAGCCCCTCGTAGTCGATGTTGACCCCGTCGACAGCCTTCGCCTTGACCTCCGCCAACGTTTGCGCCACGGTGGCGTCGGCATTGGCCAGGCCCGCGCACATGTTGGGAGTGCCCGGGCTGAAGTCCTGGAGAATGATCGTCAGCAGGACCTTCGCGCCATGTTGATGTGCGATGGAAATGAGGGCCGGGATCGCGGATGAGTTCCAGACCGTCCAGCCGTTGTCGCCCACGAAGTGGCCCGCGGTGTCCACGTGCACGCCGAAGAAGGCGACCGTCGAGAGCAAATCGAAGTTCCAGCTCGGGTACCCGACGGTCGGGTCGGAAAGGCTGCTCGCGAGCGCAAAGCCGAAGACCTCTCGGCTTGTATGTGCCGCCACCATACCTACCACGCGTTGTGCCGGCGCGCCCGTGGAGCTCAATGACGAGCCTTTCGAGGGCGTCGCGGTTCCGGCCACTGCCGGCATGGCACTGGCTGCGATCACGATGACGCTCAAGAAGAGAGCGACGGCGAAGTGGCGGATTCGCTGTCGGGACATGTGCTAGTACGACGCAGCGGACACTCTAGGGAGGCGGTACGCACCCCGTCAAGTAAGCTGACGGGTCATGCCTGACCCCAGGAGCATGCGTGTGGCCGTGACCGGTGGAGCAGGCTTCATCGGATCGCACACCGTCGAGATGCTGGTGGCGGCCCATGCCGGCGTGCTCGTCATCGACGACCACAGTCACCCTTGCGGCGAGCCCCTCCCTGGCGAGGTCGAGTTGGTTTCGGCTGACTGCGGATCGGAGGGGGTCGCAAAGGCATTGGCCGCCTTCAAGCCGGAAGTGGTCCTACACCTCGCCTCCAAGGGCGGCGTCCAGAGAGCGGCCCGCGATCCGGGTGAGCACGTCAAGACCAGCCTCGCCAGCTCGGTGGGCCTCTTCGACGCGGCGGTCAAGGCCGGCGCGCGCCGCCTGGTGATGGCATCGTCGGGCGGCACCATCTACGGCGAGGGCGCGAAGTTGCCCGCCCGGGAGATCTACAAGCCGAACCCGCTCTCCGCGCATGGTGCGGCCAAGCGATCGGAAGAGGTCTACATGGCCGCGCTCGGGTTGCGGCACGGGATCTCTACGCTCGCACTGCGCTACGGCAACGTCTACGGTCCACGCCAGGACGGCACGGGCGACACGGGCATCGTCGCGATCATCTGCTACCGGATGCTCGAACGCGCCGCACTGCGCATTTATGGGGACGGCGGGCAGACACGCGATTTCGTCTACGTGAGCGATGTGGCGGCCGCCAACGTGGCCGCAGTGCTCGGTCGCGTCTCGGGCGTGATGAACCTCGGGACTGGGCGCGAGACCAATGTCAACGCGATCGTCAAGCGCCTGCTCGAAGAGTCGGGCCGGCACGCGAAGACCGAGTTTCTGCCCGCGCGCGAGTTCGAGGTTCGACGCGTCTGCCTCGACCCTGCCCGTGCGCATCGATACCTGAGCTGGAAGGCAAAGATTTCGATCAACGCAGGGCTTGCGGCGACATGGGCATGGTTTCGCAAACGCCATTCGGCGCAGCGAGCCGCCACGCTGGGCCTACCTTAACCAGGTCAGCCGAGCCCGGTCCTCGAGATGCTCGCCGCCAAACCAGCGGAAGAACACCGCCATGGCGGCAATCGCCATCGCGGCCTTGCCCAGGATCATCAACGTCGCGCCCGCGAGGGTCTGGTCGATGAGCGGGGTCAGCGATGGCACCAGCCTCGGCGCCTGCACGTAAAAGTCGTAGAACGGCACGCGCGAGAAGAGAAGGACGAGGGCGACCCCGTCCTGCGGCAGCGTCGCAACGAGCATGTACAGGAGCTTGATGGCGGGCGACATCTGCCACCGGGCGTGAGCCGACGTCGCTTCCAGCATCGGCCAATACAGGACCAGGCCCGCGCCGATGAACATGAGGTGCTCCGCGACGTGCAGCGATTCGGAGCGAAGGGCCGCGTCGTAGAGCGGGGGCAGGTGCCAGGCGATCATCACGCCGGCGGCGACGACCTGGGCCGGGATCGGCTCGGTGATCGCCCTCACGAACGGGATGCGTGAGAGCAGGCCGGCCATCTTCGGCGACAGGCCGAGGAGCATCAGGGGCGGCGCGACGAAGCCGAGCAGGACGTGCTGAAGCATGTGGACGCTGTCGAGGTAGTGGTCGCTGATGGTGTCGATCGGGGTCTCGAGCGCCGCCCAGAGGGTCACCAGCCCGAGGCCGAAGTAGAACGTGTGCTTGCGCTGGGCGTCGTCGGCGCGGCGGGCGAGCCATGCGTGTCCAAGAAAAAGCGCGGCTAGGCCGGCGTAGACGGTCGGGTCCAGCGGCCAGCTCACTCCACGAGCCTAACCCCCGGACGTGATGGGTTGGGCGAGGATCCACAGGCTGGTCATGGTGTACATGACCATCAGCAGCAGCATCGGGTACTGGCTCAACAACGCGCGCTGGGCGGTGCGGAACTTCTCGCCTGCCTTGAGGTGCGACAGGTAAACAGCGATGACGTGCCCGACGACGATCAGGATGATCTGAGCGAACCAGACCGTCGACGCCTGCGCGAGCGCAAAGCTCGGTTTGTAGGCGGCGAGCGCCGGCAGCAGATGCCATCCCTTCGCCAACGGGTCGCTCAGCAATGGAATCAGGCCCTGCGACTGGACCACCACGTAGCTGTAGTTGTGGGCGGCGTTGTAGACGAGGGCGATGGGAACCAGCGTCAGAGCGAAGGCGCTGACCGTCGCCTTGAGGTCCAGTTTGCGATTGCCGAAGTAGACGACCATCTCCATGAAGGCGACGAAGATGAGCAGGAAGGCGCCCGTGAGCAGGGTCATGCTCAGCGTCTTCAGGACGAAGAAACCGAATGCCCCGCTCGGCTGCCAGTACGGCTCGGTTGCGATTGTGAAGTCGCTCCACGCTTTCGTTCCCTCGATGCCGTCGAACGCGAGCGTGCTCAGCATGAGGATTACGAACACCACGCGATCCCAGCCTGATGGGCTGGGCTGGACCAATCCGACGCCCCACGGCCGCACATAAACCGCGGTGATGCGGCCCTGCTGGTCGCGCTCGGCTTCGATTGGGCTGAACCTCCCGACGATCCCGAACAGGACCGTGAAGGCCTCGCCATGCTCGAGCCACTCGTCTCGCCCGAAGCAATACATCCCGGCCAGGGTCACGGCCGAGTAGAGAAGGGCGAGGCTGCCGACGAGCCAGGGCCGGTTGGCCATCCCGGTGGTGAGCTCGAGGCAGGCGAACAGGAAAAAGGCGACGACCGCCGGCCATATGCCCAGCTTTTGGAGATTGAACCTCCCCACCGGGCTGGCTCGCTTCGCGAGCGAGCCCACCTCCCCACTGCGTGGGGAGGTCATTCCGCTGACCAAGTCATATAGCGCCGCCCAGGGGTTGAGCAGGTACCACAGGTTGCCGACGAGCCCGGACAGGATCACGGTCGCCGCCCAGAAATAGATCCAGGTCAGGTACTCGGTGGGATTCCGGGTCGCGTCGGTGGAACCGAAGAGTCCGGTGATGATGATCGCGGCCAGGCCGAGCACCCCGATCACGCCGCCCACGGCTCGCGGCCACGGCGAGCGCGCGATCGTCAGCAGGAACGGCAACGCGCGCCGGGGGTACTGGATCGCCTTCGCGCCGACCTGCTCGCCGGCGAAGAGGACGACCAGGACGAAAGAGATGACGACGACCCCACCGGCCGCAAACAGATAGAGGGCGAGCGAGGCGGGCAGGTCGTAGCGCGCTCCGAATCCGTGGAGGAGGATCCCCGCGGCGAGCATCAAGACACCACGAGGTGTCCGAGTGGAGTGCTCGTCGATTCCCACTCGATCGGAAAGTCGCCGGTGCTGACGGCCTTGAACGTTTGCGACACCACCTGGCCCGCCTTGGTGTCGAAATGGATGTCGTAGCCGTGGAGGTGGACCTCGCCGTCGGTGTCGCTGGTGACGTTGATGGTCACGGTGTCGTTGTGATTGGCCTTGAGGTCGCTGGGTGTCATCGACGAGGCCTTCGTGATGGTCACGTCGATGGTCACGTTCTTGCCCGGGGGATTCTGGTGGGCGAAGATCAGGATCCCGCCCGCTACAACAAAGATCGCGAGGAGGGCGACGACGATGGGTATGCGATACCGGCTCATGGAAAATTCCTCCTTGCATGTGGCGCGCGTGTGCGCGCGGCGAATCAGATCCGGCTGATGCGCGAGGAGGACGGCGGCGCGCGCTTGGCCAGCGACGAGCCAACGACGCGTGACATGAGCACCGCTTGATCGGACGCCGCGTAAACCGGAATCGGCACCAGTGGCGCCGGCCGCAAAGTCACCGTTGCGCCGACGACGTCTCGGATCAGTCCCGCGGCGATCACGACGCGGGCTGAGAGCCAGCGGAGCGCAAGCGCCCCGATGGCGGCAATCGGGAGCTGGCCCAGTGTGCCCCAGAGCATCAGGCCCGGAGCCGACCCCACGCTCGAGCCGGCGATGAGCCCCTCAGCGACCTCCTGGGCCACAAAGATCGCCAGCTGGAGGCTGAAAAGAAAGGCCAGGAGGCTCACGTAAGAGGGCTCAGCTGTGGATCTGATGCGCCGGCCGCTAAGGATGCGGGCGAGGCCCACTAGCAGGAGGGCGCCGATCAGCGCTGCGGCTGCCGCCCCAAGGGCGGTCTTCGCCACCAGCGGGAAGTAGGCGTGAGCGCCAGAGCTCTGGATCTGCTGGGCGGCCGCCCCGAACCGGACCAGGTAAGCGAGCAGATGCCCCGCTTGCGACCCGATCAGGCCCAACCCGAGGACTGCGAACGCCATCCGCCTACCGGTCATGGCTGTCGATCATAAGAGGCTCTCATGTGGCCGGCGTAAGAAGCGCCGCGCCCGCGCGCCGAGACCGGAGCCAGATGAGCGTGAAGATGGGGACGATCGTCAGCAGCATCACGATCGCGGTGAGCTGCCCCTGCTTCAGACCCCAAAGGATGGCTGGTGTCTCGGAGTCGGTGCGCCAGTAGAAGAGGATCAGCTGGCTCACCGGATACAGGGTCAGATACGTCAGTCCGAGAATGCCGGGCGGCACGCCGCGACGGCGCAGATAGAGCAGGACGCCAAGGATCAACAAGACGCCGACCGCTTCGTACAGGTTCGCCGGCTGGTAGGCGACACCGAGGTGCGGAGCCATGGAGGCCGGGTTCGTGTAGCGAATCGCCCAGGGCAGGTCCGAGGGCGGGCCGAGGATCTCGCCGTTCATGACATTGCCGAGCCTGCCAATCGGCTGGCCGACGGCTGCGAACAGCACGCCGGCATCGAGAAGGTCCCAGAAGTTGAGGTGGCGGCGCCATGCCATCACCACCAGGACGGTGACGGCGGCGAAGATCGCGCCGAAGAACGCCATCCCGCCCTCCCAGAACGCGAGGATGTGCTGCGGGTGCGTGAGGTAGAACCACCAGCCCGACTGGACGTCGAAGTAGAGGCGCGCCCCGATCAGGCCGAAGACGATGGCCCAGAACGCGATGTCGTTGGTGACGCTCGCCGGCACTCCTCGCCGGGCCAGGTGTCGGCCGGCGACGGCCGTGCCCGCGATGAAGGCGATCGCGTAGGCGAGTCCGTAGAACCGAATCGGCACAGGCCCGAAGTAGAAGCTCGGCGGGAAGGGATCGGTGATGACGAGCCAGGGCACTTACGCAGCCTAACGCGAGCAGACCCCCTTCCCCCATCGGGGGGAGGTCGGGGAGAGGGGCGCGGTTGCCCAATTTGCCTGTTAAGAACATTGGCGAACAGCCAACTCTCAAACACGATTGGTTGGATGAGACGGGATCCAGTCACGGTCGATCGAGCACGCGAGTTGCGCCGAAACGAGACAGCAGCCGAGGAGCGCATGTGGTCACGACTGCGCGGACATCGATTCCTAGGCTTCAAGTTCAGACGTCAGCACCCGATTGGCAGGTACGTCGTTGCCTTCGTCTGCCTCGGCGCAAATCTGGTGATCGAAGTCGACGGCGACTCACATGGCGACGATCGGGC
>DASWGF010000152.1:0-3178 GCA_036393875.1 Candidatus Dormiibacterota bacterium | reverse complement strand
CGATAGTTTCGTCGGATGGCGAGCTGCAGCTGTTCACCCCGGTTGCCGACGACGATCATGTCGACGACACGGCCGGCCGTCGAGGCGGAGTGCCGGCGATTGCCATCCAGGTCAAGACCGCGAGCGAGGTCGATCGCGGCGGACTGGTGGAAGCTAAGGCAGACTACCCGGCCGGTCACGTGCGCGAACATCCAGCCTTCCTTTATGCCGTGCTTCTTCTGCCCTCAGTTTCGATTCAATCTGCGTGGCTCATACCAAGCCCTGACTTCAACCGCATCGCCTACCGAAACGCGGCTGGGAATCGCGAGATTCTGGAATTTCGGGGCGACCCAATTCGGGAAGACCGCTACTCGGGATTTCGGATTTCTCCGCTTGAGATCGGCCCGCGGCTGCTGACCACGATCGACTCCCTGCAGGAACATATTCCGCTCCACGCGATCGGCGGCGCCGCGGGATTGATGCTGGGAGCGCGCCGTCCCGGCCGGAGATAAGGGGGCCGGGCGGACAATCCAATCCGGGCCCCAGCCCCCACTGCCTAGGCTTGATCTCCTAACGCGTACATGTGAAATCGCAGCAAGCGCGCCCGCTATTCCCGCCCCGTTATTCCCGCCTAACCGATTCGAAAAGCAGCTACCGCGGGGTTAAAGCCCCGCCGAGCCGGCCCAGGATCTCTTCCAGGATCTCCTCCGAGGTCGCGAAGTTGAGCCGGACGTGGCCGTGGCCGGGTTCGCCGAATTCCGTACCGTCGCTCAGCGCGACCTTCGCGTTCTCGAGCATGTGTTGCTGGGGAGTCAGCCCTTCTTTCACGTCGATGTGCCGGCAGTTCATCCAGGCGAGGTACGTGGCCTCGGGCATGTAGTGGGCAAGATTGGCCTGGGCGGCCCATTCGGCAACCCGCCGCCGGTTGCGGTCCAGGTACACCATCACGGTGTCAAGCCAGTCCTCGGCGTCGCACCAGGCTGCGATCGTGGCGGCGACGCCGACGCGGCTTGGCCCGCCGAGTAGGCGTTCAGGGACCGCCTTGTCGAATTTCTCCTTCAGCCCCGCGCTGCCGAAGTGGGCGATCGACGTCCGTAGACCGGCGATGTTGAAGCCTTTCGTCGCCGAGGTCAGCGTCACAGTGCGCTCGACAGCCGCCTCGATTGTCTCCATCGGGATGTGCGTCGCTCCGGGATACACGAGGTCCGCGTGGATCTCATCCGAAACGATCATCAGGTTGTGGGCGGCGGCGATCGCCGCGATGCCTTCGAGCTCTGCCCTCTCGAGCACCCGGCCAGTGGGGTTATGCGGATTGCAGAGCAGGATCATGGTCGCCTGCGGAGCGACTCGTTCCAGGCCTTCGAGATCCATAACGAACCGCGTCCCATCGTCGACCAGCGGGTTCTCTACCAGCCGGCGGCCGGTGGACGCGACGAAACGCAGAAAAGGTGGGTAGATCGGAGTCTGCACGATGATGCCGTCGCCCGGCGCCGTGAAGGCAACCAACATGGCGACCAGTCCCTGGATGACGTCGGTGTTGGCGTGGGTCAGCGTCGGATCGGGTTGCCATCTGTGCCGGCGGGCCATCCAGGCGGCAAAGGCGTCGAAGAGCGGGATCGCGTCCGTCATAGTGCCGTAGCCATAGTCTTGGGTGTCGGTGAATTGCGTTATCGCTGTTTGAACTG
This sequence comes from Candidatus Dormiibacterota bacterium, assembly GCA_036393875.1. GTDB lineage: Bacteria > Chloroflexota > Dormibacteria > Dormibacterales > Dormibacteraceae > UBA10449. The sequence continues at coordinate 1,514 of DASWGF010000152.1, read as the reverse complement.
CCGGCGCGACCTTGAAGTCCATGTCGGCCACGAACGCCGGGATGACATCGGCAGGGTACTTCGTCCACTTGCCGCCGCCGCGCCCGCGCAGCTGGTCGGCGCCGAGGAGAAATTGCTCCATGGGACTTACTTTCCCACTCGCATGGCCACGATGGCGAGCGGGAGGGACAGGACGACAAGTGCAACTCCAAAACCACTCCCCGCCGATAGCAGAACCCATCCAAACAAGAAGGCGAACGCAAAGAGAACCCAGAGAAGTCTCTCCAGAGCCCGCGCGTTCCCCCATGCAGCTCGCGGGCTTGGAAGCTGACTGCCGTATGAGTAGTCATCTGGCTGCCAGTGATTCTTGTTCGCGAACCACGCCAAGAAGACCAGGCTCGACGCCATCAGAAGGAACCCGATAACCATTAACAGGATGGTCGCCCAACCCGCGCCGCCGTAAATGACGGACAGGGCGAAACCACCGATCAACAGCGTCGCGAGCAGATGGAGTACGAAAGCCAGCCGCGGGTTCGTACCCCATAGGCGACTCAGGCCCACCCCGACCATCCGCCGAGATTGTACGAGCCCGTTTAGCGCTTACTGTTGGTGGGACGCCGGCGGCGCTACGCACCTCCAGCGTGACGTGGCATGATCGAGCAGGTGACCACCAGACCCGCCGCGGCTCAGCACTTGCGCGACCTCGCGCGGTTGCGCCGCGTCCGCGACCGCATGGACCGGGAGTACGCGCAGCCGCTGGACGTCGAGGCGCTCGCCCGCAGCGTGTACATGTCGGCCGGGCATCTCAGCCGCGAGTTCCGGCTCGCCTATGGCGAGTCGCCGTACAGCTACCTGATGACGCGGCGCATCGAGCGCGCGATGGCGCTGCTGCGTCGTGGCGACCTCAGCGTCACCGAGGTCTGTTTCGAAGTCGGCTGCTCGTCGCTGGGCACCTTCAGCACACGCTTCACCGAGCTGGTCGGTGTGCCGCCCAGCACGTATCGGGAAAAGACAGCTCGCGTAACGGCGGAGCTGCCGTCGTGCGTCGCAAAACAGGTGACCAGACCGATCAGGAATCGAGAAGCGCCGGTCACCGATTCGCACCTAGCATGACCGCCATGGACATCACCATTCACTCGACCTTCCTTCCGCATGACGACCCAGACGCATCCTTGGCCTTCTATCGCGACACCCTCGGCTTCGAGGTCCGCAATGACGTCGGATACGGCGGGATGCACTGGATCACGGTCGGCCCCGCCGACAAGCCCGGCACGTCCATAGTCCTGTACCCGCCGGCCGCCACCCCCGGCGTCACGGACGACGAGCGCCGCGCCATCGTCGAGATGATGGCCAAAGGCAGCTACGCCCGCATCATCCTGGCCACCGACGACCTCGAGGGCGTCTTCGAGCGGCTCCAGGCCAGCGGCGCCGAGGTCATCCAGGAGCCGACCGAGCAGCCATACGGGGTTCGCGACTGCGCCTTCCGCGATCCCGCGGGCAACGAGATCCGGATCAACCAGCTCCGGTAAGCCGTC
>DASWGF010000151.1:0-7242 GCA_036393875.1 Candidatus Dormiibacterota bacterium | reverse complement strand
CGTCGATACCAGCCGCCGCCCTCCCACAGGATCGACCCTGGGGCGACGCAGTTGACGGTCACACCCTGCGAGGCCACTTCGCGAGCCAGCGAGGTGGTGAAGCTGATCTCGGCGGCCTTGGCGGCGTTGTAGGCCGGAGCTCCTCCCGCCTCGCGTCCATAAACGGACGCGATGACGACGATGCGGCCCCAGCCGCGTTCGACCATGCCCGGCAGCACGAGCTGTGTCATGCGCGCGCTGACTCCGAGGTTGCCGACGAAAGCGGACTCGAACTCGGCAGGCCCGGTGTCCGCCCATGAGCTGCCGGCCCGCACGCCGAGGTTGTTGATGAGGATGTCCACCGGCCCGAGCATTTGCTCGGTTTCGCTGACCGCGCGCCTGCAGCCCGCCTCCGTGAGCAGATTCGCAACTACGCCGAGGCCGCTCAGTGACTGCGCGGTGCGCTTGACGTCGACCTCCGTGCGCGCCGCGACCGCCACGCGCGCGCCCTCCGCCGCGAGCGCGTGCGCGATGCCTAGGCCGATGCCCTTCGTGCCGGCGGTGACCAGCGCGACTTTCCCCGTGATGCCCAGGTCCACGCTGAGCATCGTAGTTTGCGAGCGCGGCTAGACTTGGGGCCATCGCCATCCCGTTCCTGCCCTCGGCCGCGCTCAACCTCGAAGGCCCGCCGGTCACGCCGCGACCCTCCGCGACCGTGCTGCTCGTGCGGGGCAAGAAGCCGTGGGAGCTGCTGCTCATGCGCCGACCAGGCGGCGCGGATTTCGCACCCGGCGCTTACGTGTTTCCGGGCGGCGTCGTGCACAGCGAAGATTCCCAGTGGGAAGACTCGATTGCCGCGGCGGCTGTGCGCGAGCTCTTCGAGGAGGTCGGCATCTTGCTGGCGCGCGACGGCCGTCGCTTCGCGCGAGACAGAGACTGCTATCGCGTCCGCACCCTGGTCGGGGGAGGCAGCTCGTTCAGCGACGCGCTACGCTCGATTGGACTGCAGCCGGCCCTCGACCGGCTCGTCCTGCTGACTCGATGGGTGACGCCGGCGCTGCTGAGCCGCCGCTACGATGCACGCTTCTATGTCGCCCGATTGCCCGCCGCCCAGGCGGTGCATTCGCAGGCGGACGAGGTCACGGACTGGCTCTGGATCACGCCCGAGCGTGCACTTCGCGAGCCAGAGATCACGCTCGTCTACGCGACGCGGAAGGTGCTCGAGTCGGTAGCCGCCGATGAGGACGCGAACAGCCTGTTTACTCGTGTTCGCCGGTTGAAGAACGTGCCGATCGTGGAACCGCGCATGGTGCAGAAAGAGTCAGGTTGGGAGATCGTGCACTAGCGCCAGAGGTCGCGCCAGCGGTTGTAGTGGACGACCTCGACCCCGGCCTGCCGCAGCACGTCGAGGCCTGCAGGGTCGCGGTACGCCTCGCGGTAGTAGACGCGCGCGACGTTGGTGTTGATGATCATCTTGGCGCACATCACACAGGGCGAGGCGCTGACGAACATCACCTTGCCGGGGAGCTGGGCGCCCGCTTTGATCAGCGCGTTCTGCTCGGAGTGAATGCAGCCGCAGTTTCCTGGCTGGTCGGAGTCGCAGTGGTTGGGCAGGCCGCGGGCGTTGCCGTTGTAGCCGATGCCCAGGACCTGGGTCAGGTCGCCGGTGGTGATGACGCTCCCGACCTGCAGGCGGGCGCACGTCGACCGCTTGGCGAGCTCCTCGGCCATGCGCATGTACACCTCTTCGAGGGGGATGCGGTCGGGGGCCTGCTCGGGCTCTTGGATGGGTTCTTGGACTGCCATTTTGGTCAGGTTAACACCCTTGTCTATACCCACTTCACGGACTACAATGCCCCACATGTCGCTGCTCGAACTGTTGTTCGCGCTCCTACTAGTATGTGTGTTGGCTGGAGTCGCCACCGTGGCGGTCCTCGCCTGGAGCCTGGTCCGGAGGGCTGACGGCCAGGCCGTCGCGGTCGCCGAGCTCCGCCGGCACCTCGAGACGGGCGGCCTCACACAGGAGTCCCAGGCATCGGAGATGCGAGAGCGGCTGGCCCAGACGCAATCGGTCGTCGAACGGCTTGGTTCGGCGCTGGTCGCGCGCCAGTCGATCGAGGACGAGGCCCGCTCCAGCCTCAAGCGGCTGGAGAGTGTGATCGCCGGGAGCTCCACGCGAGGCGCCGCGGGCGAGAACATCCTGGAGGAGGTCTTGAAGCACCTTCCACCCGAGATGCTGCAGCGCAATGTCTGGGTCGGGGGCAAGGTGGTCGAGCTGGCCCTGCAGCTGCCTGGAGGCAAGCTCCTCCCGATCGACTCCAAATGGGTGTCGAGCGGCGCCCTCGAGCAGCTCGCCGAACCGGGGCTCGACGCACAGCGTCGCGCCCAGCTGACCGCCCAGGTCGAACGTGAGGTGGAGCGGCGCGTGCGCGAGGTGAGCCAGTACATCGATCCGGCCTCGACCTCGACCTTCGCGCTGGCCGTGATCCCCGACGCCGCGTACGACGTCTGCCGCGGCGCCATCGTGGGCGCACACCGCCGGCACGTGATGGTCGTCGGGTACGCCATGGCGCTGCCTTACCTGCTCACGCTCTACCAGCTTCACCTGCAGTTCGCGCGCACCGTCGACATGGAAAAGCTGCAGTCCGCCCTCATCGACGTGGAGCGGCACCTCGACACGCTGGAAGCGATCCTCGACAACAAGCTGCAAAGGGCGCTGACGATGCTCCAGAACACGTACTCGGAGGGCAAGCTGGTGTCGGCCCGGATCCGGTCCTCCGCCCAGAGCGTCCAGACGGCCGAAACCAGCCCTTCTGAGGCTTCCACAGAGCCCCTCAGCCTCGCGCTTCTCGACTCAGCCCAATAGGTCGGTTTTGCCCGGTTTCCCACAGCCAATCCGCATGCTGTGCCCAATCCCTCCTCAGGGATTTCCACAGGTAATCCACCCACATGTGGTGCCTGAGTCCCTATCGACACCAAATATCTTGTGTTTGGGGCTTGACAAGCCTAAAACCGCCTCGTATATTCAGCAGCGTTACATCGAGGCCCTGGGGCATAAGTGGCGGGCATGCTCCGGGGCCTCTTGCATCCCCAGACGAACAAGCTCAACGACCCACTCCACGTCGCACCAAACCAGCGCTTTAAAAGCTCCGGCAACGGGGATGATTTAAGGAGGCTTCTTCTAGAAATGGCCAAGAACGCAGCTGACCTCGCCCACGCCACCCGCAAGAACGGGAACCACAAGAACGGCACCGCCAAACCGGGGCTTCGGTTTGGGCGCTACTTCACGGCCGCGGGCAGCCACGCGTACGACCTGATCGAGTGGGAGCGCCGCACTGCGGCCATCATGGGCGAGAAGGGCCAGGTCATCTTCGAGCAGAAGGACGTCGAGGTCCCGCGCTCGTGGTCGCAGCTGGCCATCAACGTCGTCGCCCAGAAGTACTTCCGCGGTGGCCAGGGCACGCCGGAGCGCGAGACCAGCGTCCGCCAGCTGATCGATCGGGTGGTCGAAACGCTGGCCAGGTGGGGTCGCGAGGGCAACTACTTCGCGAGCGAAGAGGACGCCGAAAACTGGGCCGAGGAGCTGCGCTACCTCCTGGTCACCCAGCACGCCTCCTTCAACAGCCCGGTCTGGTTCAACCTTGGCGTGCCCAACCGCGCCCAGCAGGGCTCGGCCTGCTTCATCAACTCGGTCCAGGACTCGATGGAGTCGATCCTCGAGCTGGTCAAGACCGAAGGCATGCTGTTCAAGTTCGGCAGCGGCACCGGCACCAACCTGTCCGTGCTGCGATCCTCGAAGGAGCAGCTCTCCGGCGGCGGCACCGCCTCCGGACCGGTTTCGTTCATGAAGGGATACGACTCGTTCGCGGGCTCGATCAAGTCCGGCGGCACGACTCGGCGGGCGGCGAAGATGGTCATCCTCAACGCCGACCACCCCGACGTCCTCGACTTCATCCGCTCCAAGGCCGACGAAGAGAAGAAGGCCTGGGCGCTCATCGAGGCCGGCTACAACGTCGGCTTCAACGTCCCCGGCGGTGCCTACGACTCGGTCCAGTTCCAGAACGCCAACCACTCCGTCCGCGTCACCGACGAGTTCATGCAAGACGTTGCGGACGACAAGCCGTGGACGACGAAGGCGGTCGTCGGCGGCCGAGTCATCGACACCTATAAGGCACGGGACCTCTGGAAGGAGATCGCCGAGGCGGCCTGGGTGTGCGGAGACCCCGGTCTGCAGTTCGACACCACCATCCAGGACTGGAACGTCGTCCCGAACACCGGCCGCATCAACGCCACCAACCCGTGCTCGGAGTTCGTGTTCCTCGACGACACGGCCTGCAACCTCCTGTCGCTGAACCTGATGAAGTTCCAGTCCGAGAACGGGACCTTCGACGTCGATCGGTTCCGCCGCGCCGTCGACATCTGCTTCACCGGTCAGGAGATCATCGTCTCCAGCGCGTCCTACCCCACTCCCGCGATCGCCGCGAACTCGGAGGCGCTGCGCCCGCTCGGCCTCGGCTACGCCAACCTCGGCGCCTTGCTCATGTCGATGGGCCTGGCCTACGACTCCGATGAGGGTCGCCGCTTCGCCGGCGCCATCACCGCGATCATGACCGGCCGCGGATTCGCGCAGTCGGCGCGCATGGCGCAGGTGAAGGGCCCATTCAGCGAGTTCGCCAAGAACCGCGAGCCGATGCTCCGCGTGATGGAGAAGCACCGCCAGGCCGCGCACCAGCTCAGCACGTCACCAGAGTCGGCGGATGTGGTCGATGCGGCTCGAGCCACGTGGGACGACGCGGTCAAGCTCGGCCGGCTGCACGGTTACCGCAATGCGCAGGCCACGGTGCTCGCGCCCACCGGAACCATCGGCTTGATGATGGATTGCGACACCACCGGCATCGAGCCCGACCTGGCGTTGGTGAAGTACAAGAAGCTCGTCGGCGGCGGCCTGCTGAAGATCGTCAACGGCACCGTGCCGGCCGCCCTCCGCAAGCTCGGATACGACAGCAAAGAGGTGAAGGACATCGTCGAGTACATCGACGAGAACGACACCATCGAAGGCGCGCCCCAGCTGCTCGAGGAGCACCTGAAGGTCTTCGACTGCGCGTTCAAGCCGGTGAAGGGCATGCGTTCGATCGCGCCGATGGGCCACGTGCGGATGATGGCCGCGGTCCAGCCATTTATCTCAGGCTCGATGTCCAAGACCGTGAACCTCCCCACCGAGGCCACCGTCGAAGACATCCAGCAGACCTACATGGAGTCCTGGAAGCTCGGCCTCAAGTGCATCGCCATCTACCGCGACGGCTGCAAGCGCTCACAGCCGCTCTCGACCTCTCTCGAAAAGGAGAAGAAGAAGGCGGCACCCGGAGAGGTCGAGTACCGCGCGATGCGGCGCAAGCTGCCCGACGAGCGCAAGGCCGTCACGCACAAGTTCGACATCCAGGGCCATGAGGGCTACCTGACGGTCGGCCTGTTCGAGGACGGCCAGCCCGGCGAGCTGTTCGTGACCATGGCCAAGGAAGGCTCCACCATCTCCGGCCTCATGGATGCATTTGCCACCCAGACGTCCTACGCGCTGCAGTTCGGCGTGCCGCTGAAGTTCATGGTCGACAAGTTCAGCCACATGCGGTTCGAGCCCTCCGGGTTCACCAAGAACAAGGAGATCCCGATCGCCAAGTCGATCGTGGACTACATCTTCCGGTGGATGGCGAGCCACTTCATGTCGGTCGAAGACCAGGACGCGGCCGGCGTGGTTCGCCGCGACGCTCCAGTGCCGGCAGCGGCATCCGACGCGGCACCAATCGTCGAGACCATGGCGTCAAACGAGCTGAAGGTGATCGCCACGCCCGCGAACGGAATCCAGAAGATCGCTTTCATCAACACGGACGCGCCGGCATGTCCGGATTGTGGCGCGATCACCGTCCGGTCAGGCTCGTGCTATAAGTGCCTGAACTGCGGAGCGACGACCGGCTGTAGCTGACGCGCGCTGAAATCAGCGTCAGATAGCGTCACGAACGGACGACAGCGATTGGCGTTGCCGGCCGTCCGCGTCGAAGTTCTCAGGCGCCAGCCAGGCTTCGAAGGCAGCGCGGATTCGCGGCCACTCGCCGTCGAGGATGGAGAACCAGGCGCTGTCGCGATTGCGCCCCTTGACGACCATGTGCTGCCGGAAGACCCCCTCGAAGGTGAAGCCGAAACGCTGCGCGGCCCGGCGAGAGGGTTCGTTGAGGGCATCGCACTTCCATTCGAGCCGTCGATTCCCGAGGTCGTCGAAAGCGTGGCGCGCCATCAGGTAGATCGCCTCGGTCGCCTGGCGCGTGCGCTGGAGCGCGGGAGCAAACCAGATGTGTCCGATCTCGATCACGCCATGCTCAGGAGCCATACGTAACAAGCTGGCCATGCCTTGCGGTGAGCCCGACTCGTGGTCAACGATCGCGAAGAAGAGCGGATCCGTAGAGGCGGCGCGCTCGTCAAGCCATGCATTGAAGTCGTCGAGGTCGGCGAAGGGACCATACGGCAGGTGCCGGAACAGCTGCAGTCCCGCGCCATCGTCGTGCGATGCCGCAAAGAGCGCCTGCGCGTGTCTGCCGGGGTCAAGCGGCTCGAGGCGTACCGTCTTGCCGATATGGGTCTTGCGCGGTGGCATGCGGGCCGGCGTCCAGTCAAGGCTCATCTGCCAGATGATGTCGAATAAGGAGCCATCGGCGGCTGTTTGTCCTCTGTAATGATTGGAGCCAGGGGAGACTTCGGATGCGGATCGCAATCATAGGGGCGGGCCCCCGAGCGATTAGGGCACGTGCCAGGAGGGAAGATTAGGAGCATGAAGGCAGAAGTCGAGGCTCAGACGGCTACCGGCGTCACGCCTCGTGAACGCGCCCCGCGCCCAGTCGCCGCCGGAACGAGGATCGGCCACGTCCACCTCAAGACCGCAGACATCGACCGTGTGCACCACTTCTATGTCGAGATCCTTGGATTCGATGTGATCTTTCGCATGAAGGACGCCTTGTTCCTGTCGGCCGGTGGGTATCACCACCACCTGGGCTTCAACACGTGGGAGTCGAAGGGCGGGTCTCCCCCGCCCCCCGGCACCACAGGGCTGTACCACGTCGCGATCCTCTACCCGACTCGAGCCGCGCTTGGGGACGCCCTGCGCCGCCTGGCCGAGGCTGGCTGGCCGCTCGACGGGGTTAACGACCACGGCACCCATGAGGCCCTCTACCTCCGAGATCCCGACGGCAACGGCCTCGAGCTGGCGTGGGACCGCCC
>DASWGF010000150.1:0-8694 GCA_036393875.1 Candidatus Dormiibacterota bacterium | reverse complement strand
CTTCCGGTGGTGGATGCCGTTCCAGAACGGGATGTAGCCCTTCGAGATCCGGTCGAGGACCTTGTCCGCCTGCGCCTGGTTGATCGCCTTCTTGTCGACGAGCGTCTCCAGGCGAGGCTTGACGGTGGCCGCCAGCTTGGCTGCGAACTGTTCTTTGGTCATGCCGCGGTCCTTGGCGAGGTCGCTGACCTTCTGGCCCTGCCGCAAATCCTCACGAAGCTGCGCGGGCGTGATGTGAAGCACGTCTGCCTCTGATTCGAAGACCGCCAGCGCGATCGCGCGGCGATCCTTGTGCGGGTCGGGCTTGGCTGGGGTGGTCGCGGCCGGCGGCGTCGGTTTGGGGCTCGGTGACGCGGCTTGCGCCAGGCTGCCGGCGACGCCGAGGCTGAGCAAGGCGGCGGCCGTGCCGGCGCCAATCGTTTTGACTGCGAGTGCTGCGAGCGGGTTCATGTCGGTCTCCTCGTTTCGTTTGATATCGACCCCTGCGGGCCGATGCTCACGATGAGGCGGCACTGTCAGAGGGTGGTTCTGGCGCCGTCAGGCTTTTGTAAGTGGGGGGCCAAGGACTGGGAAGAAGGAGTTGGGCTGGGGATTGGGCGGTGAGAAGCACGTCATTTTTGACTGGATTTTTTGCTGTTAACGTATTGACTCCCAAACAAATGTTTGGTACTCTTGGATCATGGCGGGGGAAGGGGGCACACCCCTCTCGAAACTGCTGGCAGCGATACACGAGTTTCAAGCTCGGGATGAGCGCCGGGTAGACGCAAAAGGCCTGCGGGCCGGCATCGACGCGCTCGAAATGGAGTTCGCCAGCGAGGTCCGCGAGGTCCAGAGGTCCGGTGATCACCTCGTCGGCGGGAACATCAGCGCCGCATCCTGGATCAGCCGCATCTGCGGCATGTCGGTACCTTCCGCGGCCGACCGGCTTTGTGTCGGCGAGCAGCTGGAGTCGCTGCCCATGGTTGCGGAAGCAGTCTCCAAAGGGGAGATCGGTTACCAGTCGGCGTCGGTTATCTGTCACCTGCGCGACAAGCTGGGTGAGAAGCGCGAGTGCCTGGACGAAGAGCAGTGGATCGGCTTTGCCCGCGAGCATTCGGTCAAGGACCTGCGCTGGCTTTCGGCGCACACGCGCTACGCGTTGGATCCGGACGGGTTCGAGCGGGACGCCGAGGAGAGCTATGAAGAGCGCTTCCTCCACATCAGCGAGATGAATGGGATGTACCACCTCAGCGGGGTGATCGATCCCGAAGGCGGGGCCGCCCTCAAAAGTGCGGTCGACGCATTGGCCCAGCGGCTCGGTCAAGACGATGGCCGGACGCCCAAGCAGCGCCGGGCCGACGCCCTGACGGAGATCGTCTACAAGGCCCTGGACGAGGGCAAGCTGCCCCGGCGCAACGGGGTCCGGCCGCACATCACTGTGAGCACCACGTTGGAAGGCCTGAAGGCCGAGCTGGGCGCGCCCGCGTCGGAGCTTGAGTCCGGGATGCCAATCTCGAGCAAGACGGTGCAGCGGCTGGCCTGCGATGGAACCCTGTGCCGGGTCCTGAAAGCAGACTCGGTGGTGGTGGACGTCGGCCGGGCGACGCGGGCCGTTTCGCCGGCCCAGCGCCGGGCGCTCAAGGCCCGGTACCGCGGCTGCAGCGGACCGGGCTGCGACCGGCCCATCAACTGGACGACTCCGCATCACATCGAGTTCTGGTCTTTGGGCGGGCCGAGCAACTTGCGCAACCTCCTGCCCCTTTGCTACTACCACCACCGCCTCGTCCATGAGGGCGGGTGGCAGGTGGTCAAAGCGGGCGAAGCCGTGAAGTTCATCCGTCCTGATCGCGTGATCGCCAGGCGCATCCGCGCGCCGGGGATGCGCTGGGCGGCTTAGGCGGGCCGGTTCACAGCGGGATGTTTCCGTGCCACCTGGGGTTGCGGCGGCGTTCTTTGCGCAGCGCGATGCGTAAAGCGCGGATCAGCTCGCCGCGCGTGCGGCCGGGCTCGATGACGTCATCGATGTAGCCGCGCTCAGCCGCGATGTACGGGTTCGCGAAGCGTTCCGTGTACTCGGCGACCAGCTCGCGCCGGTGCGCCACAGGGTCGGCGGCCGCCGCCAGCTCGCGGTGGAAGACGATGTTGACCGCGCCCTCCGGACCCATCACCGCGATCTCGGCCGTTGGCCATGCAACGTTGAAGTCAGCTCGGATGTGCTTTGAGCACATGACGCAGTAGGCGCCGCCATAGGCCTTGCGGGTGATCACGGTGAGCTTGGGCACGGTGGCCTCGCTGAAGGCGTAAAGGAGCTTGGCGCCGTGGCGGATGATGCCGCCGTACTCCTGCGCAGTGCCGGGAAGAAACCCAGGCACGTCCACGAACGTGATGAGGGGGATGTTGAACGCGTCGCAGAACCGCACGAAGCGCGCGGCCTTCACCGATGCGTTGATGTCGAGCGCGCCCGCCATCACCTTCGGCTGGTTGGCCACCACGCCCACGGGATGCCCGTCGAGATGCGCGAACCCGATGACGATGTTCATCGCGAAATAGGGCTGGACCTCGAAGAAATTCCCGCCGTCGACCACCATGCCGATGACGTCCTTGATGTCGTATGGCTCTTTTGGATTGTCAGGGATGACGGACGCCAGCCCGGGCGCCGCGCGCTCTGGATCGTCGGTCGCACTCGCCATAGGCGGCTTCTGGTCGAAGCTCTGCGGGATGAAAGAGAACAGCCTGCGCACCTGGCTGAAGCACTCGTCTTCCGACTCGGCCAGGAAGTGCGCGACTCCTGACTTCACGTTGTGCACCTCGGCGCCTCCCAGCGAGTCGAAGGTCACGTCCTCGCCGGTGGTGACTCGAATGACTTCCGGCCCGGTGATGAACATGTAGCCGACCTCGTGGACCATGAACGTGAAGTCGGTCATCGCGGGCGAGTAGACCGCCCCCCCGGTGCACGGCCCCAGGATCAGGCTTAGCTGCGGGATCAGACCGCTCGCCTCGACGTTGCGCCAGAAGATCTCTGCATACCCAGCCAGCGAGACCACACCTTCCTGGATGCGGGCGCCGCCGGAGTCGTTGATGCCGATGATCGGAATCCGGTTGCGCACGGCCATGTCCATGACCTTGATCACCTTCTCCGCGAACACCTCGCCCAGCGAGCCGCCGAAGACCGAAGCGTCGTGGCTGAACAGCATCACGTCGCGGCCGTCGATCTTGCCCATGCCGGTCACGACTCCATCACCTGGCACCCGCTTCGATTCCAGGCCGAAGCCCTGCGCTCGATGGGTGGCGAAGATGTCGATCTCCTCGAATGAGTTGCGATCCACGAGGCGAGCGATGCGCTCGCGAGCGGTGAGCTTGTGCTTGGCGTGCTGCCGGTTGAACCCCTCGGCGTCCCCGTGCCCGGCTTCGTACTTGCGCTGGCGCAGTTGATTGAGCGGGTCGACCTTGTGGCCTTTCGGGGTCGTCATCAGCGTCTTTCCATGAACATCCAGCGGTGGCCTTCGAGGTCCTCGACGCGGTACCGTTTGCCGTTCTCGCCGTCCTCGACCTCGGACAGGATGTGGGCGCCCGCCCCGCGCGCTCGATCGAAATGCGAGCCGACGTCGCTGACGTACACCAGCACGCCGTCGATGATGTAAGGCACCGACGACCACTTCCGAGCCTGCTCGCATCCCTCGCGGTGCTGCTTGGGGCCTTCGTAGTCGGGGCTCGGCGTCGCCAGCATGATCAGCCCGTCCCCAGCCTCCATCTCGCCGTGGCTCAGCCGGCCTTCCGGCGTGGTCATGCGTGCGCGCTCCTTGAAACCGAACGCGGTCGCCAGCCAATCCATGGCTTTGGGCCCGTCCTGGTACGCGAGCATCGGAATCACGGCGGGGTAGTCGGACATGAGCTCCTCCTCAGGCACCTTCGGGGGGACGGTATTCACCCCACACCTTGCGCAGCACCGAGCAGCACTCGCCGATGGTCACGTAGTCGGCGAGCGCAACTTTGAGCGGCGGCATGAGGTTCTCAGTGCCGCGGGCCGCTCGCTCGATGTCGGCCAGGCGACGGGCAACGACGGCTTGATCGCGCCGCGCCCGCAACCGTTTCAACGCGCGCGCCTGGGCGGCTTGCTGTCGAGGTCCGACCTTCGTGATCTCGACCTTGTCCTCGCCGGCAGCCGTGTAGCGGTTGACTCCCACGATGACGCGGTCCCCGGCTTCGACCCTCGTCTGGAACCGATAGGCGCTCTCGGCGATCCGGCGCTGCGTCCACCCCGTTTCGATGCATTTCACCGCGCCGCCTAGCTCGTCGATCTCGGCCATTATCGCCAGCGCCTCCTCCTCCACGCGATCGGTGAGGTTTTCCACGTAGTACGACCCTCCCAGCGGGTCGGCGACCTGCGGCACAGCCGTCTCATTGCCGATCACCTGCTGCGTGCGCAGGGCCAGCTCGGCGGCGTTCTGAGACGGCAGTCCGAGCGCTTCGTCGTACGCGTTGGTGTGCAGCGATTGAGTCCCACCGAGGACCGCGCTCATCGCCTCGAGCGTCGTCCGCACGACGTTGGTGAGGGGCTGCTGCGCAGTGAGCGTCACGCCGCCGGTCTGGGTGTGAAACCGCAGCGCCAGTGAGCGCTCGTCTTGGGCGCCGAACCGGTCCCGCATGACGCGCGCCCACATCCGGCGAGCGGCGCGAAACTTGGCGACCTCCTCGAAAAAATCCATGTGCGCGGCGAAAAAGAAAGAGATTCGCGGCGCGAAATCATCGACCTTGAGGCCGGCCACGAGTGCCGCCTCCACATATGCGACGGCGTGGCTAAGCGTGAACGCGACCTCCTCCGCGGCCGTCGAACCCGCCTCGCGCATGTGATAACCCGAGATCGAGATCGTGTTCCAGTTGGGCAGATCGCTCTGGCAGTAAGCGAACAGGTCGGTCACCAGGCGCATCGAAGGCGTGGGCGGAAAGATGTAGGTGCCCCGGGCCGCGTACTCCTTGAGGATGTCGTTCTGGACCGTGCCCGTGATCTTTTCCGGCGGGCAGCCCTGCTTTTCGGCCACGAGCTGGTAGAGGAGCAGGAGCATCGCAGCGGTGGCATTGATCGTCATCGAGGTCGAGATGGCATCCATCGGGATGTCTTTGAACAGGATCTCCATGTCCTCGAGAGAGCTGATGGCGACGCCCACCTTGCCGACCTCGCCATTCGCCATCGGGTCATCTGAGTCGTAGCCGATCTGGGTGGGGAGGTCGAAAGCAACCGAAAGCCCGGTCTGTCCCTCCTTCAGCAGGAATCGATAGCGTTTGTTCGACTCGGCCGCGGTCCCAAATCCCGCGTACTGGCGCATCGTCCACGGCCGGCCGCGGTACATGTCCTTGTGGATGCCGCGCGTGTACGGGAATGCGCCCGGAGCCGGCTCCTCGGCACGGCGGTCGTCAGCTGTGTACACCGGCTTGAGGGGCAAGCCTGAGTCGTTGCGGATTTCTTTCATATCTCGACGAATTCAGTCAGCACGCCGCCGAGGCTTTTCGGATGCACAAAAGCGATCAGCGAACCGTGCATGCCCATCCGCGGCTCGGAATCGATGAGCTCGAGGCCCGCGGCTCGCGCATCCGCCAGCGCCTGGGCAATGTTGGTGACGCCATACGCGACGTGATGGAGACCCGGCCCGCGCTTGGCGAGAAACTTGCCGACTGGCGAATCCGGGCTCGTCGCGCTCAGGAGCTCTACCTCGCCCGTCCCCGTATGAATGAACGCCGCCTCGATTCCATCTTTCTCATTTCGCGCCCGGCGGACCAGTTCGGCTCCGAGGGCCGTGCGGTACAGCTCGATCGACTCGTCCAGGTCTGCCACCGCGATCCCGACGTGATGGATTTCGGTCAGCACCACTAATACTTGTACCAGCCCTCTTTAGTCTTCCGGCCCAGCTTCCCCGCCTTCACCTTCGCCTCCAGCTGCGCCGACGGCCGGTACCGCTCGTCGCCAGTCGTCTTGAACATGTGCAGACGGGCGTTGTACGTGACGTCGAGACCGCTGAAGTCACCGAGCCGGAACGGTCCCATCGGCCAGTTGAGTCCCTTCTCGACCGCGATGTCGATGTCCTCGAAGCCGGCCACGCCGGCGTCCAGCAGGCGATACGCCTCCTGGGTGGCCGCGTGCAGGATGCGGTTGACGATGAAACCGTCGATCTCCTTGTAGATCAGGACCGGCGTCCTGCCCATCGCGTTGGCCATCGCCATCGCCCGCTCCACGGTCTCATCCGAAGTCCTCGGGCCCCGCACCACCTCGACCAGGTCCATGACCAGCACCGGGTAAAAGAAATGCATGTTGACGCATCGTTCCGGCCGAGTCGTGGCGTCGGCGATCTTGCTGATCCCCATCGTCGACGAGTTGCTGGCTAGAACCGCGTCCGCCGGTGCGATCCGGTCGAGCTCGGCGAAGATTGAGCGCTTGACGCCGAGGTCCTCGAAGACGGCTTCGATGACGAAGTCGGAGTCGCGCGCCGCCTCGGTAAGGTCGGTGGTCATGCGCACTCGGCCCAGTGCAGCTTTGGCGTCGCCGTCAGCGAGCTTGCCCTTCTCCACCCGGCGCATCAGGTGACCGCGATTCGATTCCGCCGCTTTCTCGAGCTGTTCGGCGCTGGTGTCGTGAAGTGTCACTTCAACGCCGCCCAGCGCGGCCTGCTGTGCGATCTGGGCGCCCATCGACCCCGCCCCGACCACTCCCAATCGTATTACTGACCTCCCCGCCTGGCGGGGAGGGCCAGGGACGGGACGATCGGCGGCGTCCATTACTGAACGGAGAAAATGCGCGTCACCGTGTTGAGGGTCATGACGTTGGGCAGCAGGCCCTCGATCCTGAGCTTGCCCTGCAGCAGCTTGAAGGCGACGCCGCGCCCGACCTCGTCGTAGTACACCGGCAGCCCGAACAGCCCGATCTTGAGGTTGCTCAGGCTCATGACGGTGTCCGCATCTGTGCGGATGGTGAGCGTGCGCCGCGGCTTGAGGCCGTTATGGACGACCAGCTTGCCGCCCTTGAAGTCGAGGGTGACGCCCTCATCGATGTCGGTGACCCAGATGCCGACGCGCGCCTTCAACGACTCGAAGTCGCGCTCCTTCTCGGGATGGCTCCGTATGTTGGCCTCGATCAGGCCCCCGAGCATCGACGCAAACGCGCTCGGTTCATCGTCGTCGTAACCGACGAGCGCGCGGCTGTCGACGTCGAGCCTGGGGGTTGAGCCGCTGGGCCTGGCGGAGCCAGATCCCGCCGCACCCCCCTGCTTCGCTTTTACTTTTCGTCGGGCCATTCGACCGGAATCCGCGTCGTGCAGAGCGTCATCTCCTGCGAAGCCTTCGTGTAGCGCACGATCGTCGGCAGGTCACCCTTCAGCTTGAGCTTGCCCTGGAGCATCCCCTTGGTGGCGTCGAGCTGGTTGGTGGCGACCTCTTTCCACCGCGTGTACGGCGCTGTGATCACGAAGTCGCACTTCTGCGCATCGGACGCGGCGCCGACCTTGATGTCGCGCGCCTCGCCGTCGAACAGGTCCATCACGATTCCCTTCGCCTCGGGGAAGTGGTTGGCCGGCTCGGCTTCGACCACGAGGCCAACCGTCCACTTCCAGCCCTTGCCCGCCGTCTTGTAGGTGGTCGATTTGTTGACCTCGTCCTTGAACGCCTTGGCCCACTCGTTCGAGAAAGCCTTGACCGCCATGCCGCCCTCCTCACCCATTCGGAAACTTCCGACTTAGCTTAGTCCGGGGCCGCATGGGTCGCCGGTGGCCACCATCCCGCTCTGCGTTACGCGGCAGTAGACGCCCATGCTCGTGTCGCTCGTCTCGGTCAAGACGCGCAGGAGCTCCGGCGATGCCAGGGTCGTGTCGGGGTCTCGGGTGATGACGACGCAGCGCTCGCAGCGGCTGACGACCTCGAGCTCGGCGTCCCCCGCACGGATCCGGCGGCCCAGCCAGCGCAGCTCCTCCTCCGGTTCCAGATCTTCGACGTAGAGGTTGGCCCGGAACCGGCGGCGATCGATCTCGACCCCGGCCGCGCGCTCGAATGCAGCCACGGTGGTGAGGTTCACGACCAGCACTGGTGAGTCGTCGAAGTTGAGCCCGGCCGCATCGCGAAGGGTCAACGGCCGCGACGTCTCGGCGGCCAGGTCGGCGATCAGCCGCTCGTCGAGGGGGCGCGTTTCGCCACCCGGAGTCACGACCTGTACCCCTCCGTCAGCCAGCCGCGCGCGATAGGTCAGCAGCAGCTCTGTCTCGCGAATGGTGAGCGGCTTGCCCGCCCGGTTCGCCTTGCCGTCGACCAGAGCCCAGCGCCGGTCGCCTTCCAGCCCGGTCGCGGTGACGAGGCAAGATTGGAGTCGCTCGCCGGCCATCGACTTGACCGGGTAGCGCCAGATCTCGACTACGGTTCCGTGCACGCGAGAAGACTACCGGCGCCCATGCCAGCCTCCGCGGTTAGGATCACGGCGTGGCGCCCAGCGACGAGCCTTTCTACGAGCCGCTGACGGCACGCGACGCATGGTTCTTGTATGCGGAACGCCCACAGACACCGCTTGACCTGGGCACTGTCTATGTCTTCGAGGGCGAATCGCAGCTGCCGGGCGGGCGCGGCGCCCTTGGGGTCGAGCAAACGGTGAGAGAGCGAATTCACCTCGTCCCGCGATACCGCCAGCGCATTCACCGGGTTCCGCTCAACCTCGCCCACCCGGTCTGGGTCGACGATCCGCAT
>DASWGF010000149.1:0-3120 GCA_036393875.1 Candidatus Dormiibacterota bacterium | reverse complement strand
GGCCCGGCCGGCCTCCAATAGGTTCTTAACAGGCGGGCTTTCAGCTGTGGTTCTTGACGAAAGCCAGGATCCGGCGCCAGGCGTCGTCGGAGGGGTCCTTCCACTGCTCGAAGGTGCGGTCGAAGAAGCTGTGCGGCGCATCCTCGTAGATGTGCACCTCGTGCGGCACCTTCGCCACTGTGAGCTCTTTGTCAAAGGCGTTGAACACGTCCATTGGCGTGGCGGCATCGGCGCCCGCGACGAGCATCAGGAGCGGCGCCTTCATCTTCGAAACATAGGGCTCGCTCCTTGGCGGCCTGCCGTAGAAGCCGATCGCACCGTCGAGTCCCGGCTGCAGGGCGGACTGGTTCCACGAGCTCGAGCCGCCGAAACAGAAGCCGGTGGTGAATACCGACTTGACCGCGCCGCCGTCCTTCGATCGTAGGTAGCCGATCGCGGCCGCCACATCGGCTGCAATGTTTTCCTGGGTCGTCTTCTCGACATGCGGCATGAATTCGAATCTTTCAGAGCGATCGCCGATCCCGGCGGTCCGCCCGAAGTAATCGATCGCGACCGCGTCGATGCCGGCTTCGGCGAAACGCTGCGCCAGCTCCTTGTAGAAATGGTGCAGCCCCCGCACGTCGGGCAAGACCACCATGCCGGCGCCAGTCGGCTCGGAGGCGCGCGCGAAATACGCCATGAACTTGGTGCCATCCTCAGCCGTCAGGGTCATGTCACCGTGATCGGCGGCCGCGCCTCCGATCGGGGGCAGCGGCGGGCGGGCGTCGTCTGAATAGCACATGGTCGCTTCCTCCTAGTCGCTTGTTTGCTGGTAGCCGAACTTCCGCAGCTCGCGGCGGATCGTGTCAGCGGCGTGATCCATGACCGTGGGGTCGGGGTTTGGATCCTGGTTTCCGAAATCCAGGTCGTGAACGCCGCGAATCGGCACGACATGGAAATGGACGTGCGGCACCTCCAGCCCCGCCAGCATCACGCCGATCCGTGCCGGCTTGAAACCGGCCATCTGCGCCTTGCCGATCGATTGCGCAACCGTCGTGAGATGAGTCAGCAGGCTCGTATCGAGGTCGATCCAGTGATCGACCTCCTGGCGAGGGACGACCAGGGCATGCCCCGGGCGAAGCGGCCGGTTGGAGAGGAACACCACGCAGAGGTCGTCCTTCCAGACGAATCGGGCGGGCAGCTCACCGGCGATGACCCGTGAGAAAACCGAGCTCACGCCTACTTTCGAGGCTCCCAGTCGAAGTACCGAATCGCCACCACCAGTCCTGCCACGCCCCAGGCGCCGATGACCAGAAGGTCGTTGGTCTGCAACCCCGACCCGGTCAACTGGAAGAACGATTTGACCAGCGCGTCGGCGAAGTGGCGAATCGGGAAGATCTTGGAGACCAGGTCCAACCAGGCCGGTGGGTTGTTGAGTGGAACGAAGACGTTCGAGATGAATAGAAGGGGCAATACCGACGCGTTGACGATGGCCGGTGCCGCATCCGAAGTCGGAATCACGCTCGTAACCGCCACGCCCAGCGCGCAGAACGCGGCCGCTCCGACGACCAGCGCCAGGAGGAATGCGGGGAGTGTCGTGGTCGGCAGTGTTGCGCCATAGAAGGCGGCGCCAAAGGCGGCGCAGATGGCGACCAGCAGGACCGCGATCAAAACCGAATGCGCGATCTTGGCGAACATATAGGCCCACACCGGTAAAGGCGAGCCGCGTATCCGCTTGAGCGCGCCGGTGTCGCGCGCAATGCTGAGCGAGATCGCGATGTTGGTGTAACAGGCAGTGACCACCGAGAATGCAGCGATGGCCGGGACGTAGAACGTGGCCACTGTGATGGTGACGCCGTGAGCAACCTGCATCTTCCCGTTGCCGAAGAGCACCGAGAAAATGACCAGAAACATGATTGGGAAGACGAGGGTGAAGAAGGCCGAGATGGGGCTGCGGATGAAGGCCTTGTTGATGTAGACGATCTGCATCAACGCCCGCCGGAGATCGTTCATGGCTTGCTTGGAGCTCCGACGTCCTGGGTGATTTGCAGGTAGACGTCCTCGAGCGTTGGCCGGGCGACTTCGAGGCCCTCGAGTGAGATGCCTGCCTCGACCGCCCAGGAAGTCAATTCATAGAGTGTCCTGGTCGGGTCCATCGTTTCGAGCTCAATATCGTCGCCATCAGCCTTCGCGTGCGCTCGCAGCTGAGCCGGCATCTCGGGAGCGCCGGCTGGAAGCCGAAACTGGATTGTCGCCGCCGCCTTCTCGCGTCCGGCCAGCGTGTCGGGCGTACCCTCTGCCACCACCCTGCCCGCCGCGATGATCGCCACCCTGTCTGCGAGGTACTGGACCTCATCCATCGAATGCGAGGTCAAGAAGATGGTCTTGCCGAGACCGGCAAGGCCCTTGATCGTTTCCCAAGCGCTGCGGCGCGCGCCGGGGTCGAATCCGGTCGTTGGCTCGTCAAGGAACAAAACTCTGGGATCTCCGGCCAGCGCGATGGCCATGTCGAGGCGGCGCTGCTGGCCGCCTGACAGCTTGGTGACCCTCGAGTCGCGCTTCTCGATGAGGCCGACCAGCCCGATCACCTCGTCGCGAGGGCGAGGCTTTGGGTAAAAGCCGCGAAACATGTCGACGGTCTCCGCGACCGTCAGATAGGGATCCACACCTACGGTCTGGAGGACGATCCCCATCTGCTCCTTCAGCTTGCGATCGCCCCTCGCGGGATCGAAGCCGAGCACGGACACGTGTCCCGCGTCGCGGTGCCGGAACCCTTCCAGGATCTCGACCGTCGTCGTCTTGCCCGCGCCGTTCGGGCCCAACAGGGCGAAGACCTCTCCTTCGTTGACGGTGAGGCTGATGCCGCGAACCGCTTCGACCGGGCCATAGGACTTGCGAAGGTCGGTGATCTCGACGGCGACCGCCACGGAGCCGATCGTATCCGAACCAGGCTCAGCCGGCCGGCCAGAACTTTGACGGCAGCGCGATACCGAATGCCTCGCGGAAGCGCTCGGAGAATTCCTCGCCAGAGTAACGGTGCTCGATCGTTCCCACCTGCTCGACTGCGTAGGTCGCCGCCAGCGACGCCACCGCGCCGGCGGTGGGGACATCGAGACCGCGCAGCAGGCCCGCCACCAGGCC
>DASWGF010000148.1:0-5472 GCA_036393875.1 Candidatus Dormiibacterota bacterium | reverse complement strand
GTGCCCGCGATCGCTTCGTGGAATCGTGCGTCCTGCAGAGCAAAGGCGCTGTAGTCGTGGTACGTGGCCCCGTCCGACCCACTGCTGGTGCCGACCAATCGGCGCATCTCGGCGAGCTCGCGATCTAGCACACGCAAGACCTTTTCGTCGCGGCGTTCGGCCGCGCGGCGGGCCGCGAAAGGCTCGAGCAGCCGGCGAAGATCGTAGAGGTCGTTGAAGTTCTTGGTGTCCAGCATCGGGGTCACGGAGTAGCCCCGAAGCGGCTCCTTGACGACCAGGCCGTCCATCTCCAGCCGAGCGAGCGCCTCCCGCACCGGTGTTGGCGAGACGTTCAACTGGCGCGCGACCAGGTCGATGTTGACCCGCGCGCCCGCTTTGATGTGCTGGTCCATGACCAGCTCCATGACCGCCTCATAGACGCTGTCCGTCAGGGTCTGACGTGAAGGCGGCAGAGGAAGGGCCTTCTCGCTCATTGCCGGCTGAGGTCGAAGACCTGCTCCATCGGAGCCCACCACTCGCCTGCCCTCGCTTCGGGCGCCGGCTGTTGGAGGCCGTGCATCAGCTCATCCCACTCGCGGTAGCGCGCATCCTCAGCCAGCTTGGGGAAATCGCGCTCGGGAGCAAATCCATCGACCGCCTCCATATACATGAACAGCCGGCGACCAACTAGATAGATCCTCATCTCGACGATGCCGACCTCCCGCAAGCGGACGATCACTTCTGGCCACGCGTCGCGATGGTATCGCCGGTAGCGGTCGATGATGTCTTGGTCATCCTTGAGCATCAGCGTCATTCCGTAGGTTTGCAATTCGACTCCCTTCAACTCAGCGGGGCCATGATGGCCTCGCTCATCTCGTCATATTGGTGGGTGTTTGGCATCTGGCCGACGATCGCGTGGTTCCGCATCACGAGAATCCGGTCGGACAGACGTATCAGCTCGGGCATGTCGCTCGAGATCAGCAGGATTGACTTACCGTTCGCGGCCAGGTCCCAGATCAGCTCATGCAGCGCGTTCTTGGTCTTGATGTCGATCCCCACGGTGGGTTCGTCGATGATCAGGATCTCCGCCTCGGCGGCGAGCCATTTGGCGATGCTGACCTTCTGCTGGTTGCCGCCCGAGAGCGTTCCCACCGTCTGCGACAGCGAATGCGCGCGGACGTCGAGCTGGCGGAGGGAGGGGAGAATCGCCGCCTCCTCCTTAGAGCGTGTGATCCACTGGCCGAACGACCGCAGGCGCCGCCAGATCGTGATCGACGTATTGGCACGGACTGAGTGGAGCAGGATGAGGCCCTCCTGCTTACGGTCCTCGCTCACGTACCCGACGCGGTAGTTCTCAAGGGCCTCCCGGAAGCTCTTGATGTGGGTTATCACGCCCCGCATCCGAACCTCGCCGCCGGTCGCCTTGATCTCACCAACCAGCGTTTTGGCGAGACTCGAGCGCCCGGCTCCGACCAGACCGTAGAGGCCCAAGACCTCGCCTTTTCGGAGTACAAGGCTCAGCGGGGCGTCGCCACGGTTCGTGGTCAGCCCTGCCACCTCCAGCACCGGCTCGCCCACAGCGGGTTTGGGCGGCAGCGCAGCGATCACCTCCGCCCGTCCGATCATGTACGTCACGAGCTGGTCTCGATCGAGGGCTGCCACCTCGACGTCCGCGGATGCGTTCCGTCCATCCCGAAGCACGGTGACGCGGTCGCAGAGCTCGAACACCTCTTCCAGCTTGTGACTGACGAAGACGAGGGCCACATTGTGCCGGCGCAGGTCGCCAAGAATTCGGAAGAGGTAACCGACCTCGTGGGGGGTGATCGCGGCCGTGGGTTCGTCCATCAGGAGGATGCGCGCCTGCAGCGACAGAGCCTTGGCGATTTCGACCAGCTGCATCTGCGCCACGCTCAGGTCCGCCACCGGCGTCGCCGGCGCGGCGTCGAGCCCGACCATCTCGATCCACGGCCTGGCCAGCCGGTTGATCGCGGCGTGGTCGACCAGCTGCACTCCCCTCGTCGGGATCCGCTCCAGCAGGATGTTCTCCGCCACCGTGAACTGCGGGATCAGGTTGCGCTCTTGATGTACGACACTGATGCCCGCGGCCAGCGCCGAGCGCGGTGAGGCAAAGCGCACCGGGCGACCGTCGAGCCTGATCTCGCCTTCATCGGGCTGATAGACGCCCGTCAGGATCTTGATCAGCGTGCTCTTGCCGGCGCCGTTCTCGCCGAGCAGCGCGTGGATCTCGCCCGCGCGCAGCCGAAGCGAAACGTCGTCGAGGGCGACCACGCCCGGAAACTGCTTGCGGATGCCTGAGACCTCCAGCCGCACCTCGGGCGGGCTTGGATTCGGCACGGCGCTCATCGGGTGCTTCCAACGCGGCGCGCAGTGTTGATACCGAGGAAAGCCCTGATGTCGCCAAGGCGGGTGCGTCCCAGGACGACCGCCCCGAGAATCAGAGCGCCGATGAGGAACTGAACCCAGAAGGGATCCGCGCTGACGAGCACAAGCCCGTCGTCAATCAGCGAGATGAGGACCATGGCCAGCACGGTGCCGAGGACGGGGGCGCTTCCGCCTGAAAGGGCGGCCCCGCCGATGATCGGACCGGCGAAGGACGGAAGCACCCACGTCCCGCCGATCGTCGGCTGACCCTGTCCGAGCTGAGCCATGAGCATCGTGCCGGCGACCGCGGCGAAGAATCCCGAGATGGCATGAGCGGTCAGGGTCGCGCGCCGGATGGGGAGCCCTGAGAGGCGCGCCGCCACCGGATTGCCGCCCACGGCCAGCAGCTGGCGGCCGAGCACCACCTGATAGAGGAACCCCGCAAGCAGAAGGGTGAGCACGATGGTCACCGCCGCCATGACCGGAACCGGGCCGATGCGCGCCTGCCCGAAGGAGCTGATCTCGTTGGGGATGTGATAGAAGGGGGTGGCGTGGGTGATGCCGAGGTTGATGCCGGCGAATACGTAGGACGTGCCGAGGGTCAGCACGAAGCTGTTGATCTTCGTCCAGTAGACCAGCAGTCCATTGATGACGCCGCACACGATGCCTAGCAAGAGGCCGGCCACGAGGGCGACCGGCACTGGGACGCCGTAGCGGACCATCAGGCCAGACTCGATGATCGCAACCAAGCCTCCGATCGAGCCGATCGAGAGGTTCATCTGCCCCAACGACAGCACGATCATCTGAGCCAGCGCGACCAAAAGCAGGATCGAAAGATCGCGGCCGGTGACGAAGAGGTTGTAAGTCGAGAGGAAGGCCGGCGTGATGACCGACAGCCCGAGCATGCCGACGAGGTCGATGAGGAGCAGGCCCAGGGCCACGCCGGGGGCGAGACCGCGCAGACGCAGCATCACGGGGCCGCACCTCCCGCCGCCCGGGTCACCCTGTCCAGCACCACAGCCAGTAGCAAGACGACGCCGAGGACCACGGTGACCCAGAAGTTGTCTATGCCCACCAGCAGCAGGCCGTTGGAGATGGTCGCCAGCAGGACGCCGCCAAGAATGGTTCCCGGCACCGAGACAAGGCCGCCCGAGAGCAGCGTCCCGCCGATGGCCGGCGCGACGAACGAAGCCAGGAGCCAGTCGCTGCCCAGGCTGGGCGAGGCGGTGCTCTCGGCGGCGATCGCCATCAGCCCCGCGGTCGCAGCGAGCGCTCCGGAGAGTCCGTGGGTCAGCAGCACGACGCGGTCGACGGATAGTCCCGACATCCGGGCGGCCCGGCGGTTGGCGCCGACGGCCAGCATCTCCCTACCAAGGCTCAGGTTGCGGTAGAGGAAGAAGAGCGCCACGCCAACCGCGAGCATCACCAGGACCAGGTTCGAGACCGGCAAGCCCGCAACCTCGGTCGCCGAGAAGCTCGTGAAGGAATCGGGCAGCCGGCTGAAGGGGTCCGAATGGGTGAGGATCAACATCGCCCCGGTGATGAGGCTCGCCGTCGCAAGGGTGACGATGAAACTGTTGATTCGCGTCCACGTGATCAGCAGCGCGTTGCCGAATCCCAGCAGCGTGCCGGCGGCCAGCGCGAACAGCACAGCGACCTCGGGCGGCAGCCCAAGCACTTGCATGGCCCACCCCGCGATCATCCCGGTCGCGCCGCCGATAGCGCCCACTGCGAGGTTGAGGTCGCCGATCGAGAGCGCCACCATCTGGGCAAAACCGATGGTGATCTGGATCGCCGCGAATCGCAGCAGCGAGAAAAGGTTGAAGTCGGACGTGAAGCCGGACGCCGCCACCGAGAAGTAGATCCAGAAGCCGGCGGTGACGATAAGCAGCCCGAGCAGGGCGACCTGCCGGAGAAGCACGCCGCCGGTCAGGCGGCCAGCGCTAACTGATCCGAAGGTTTCCGATCGCCTCACGGTCCCAGTCGATGCCGACCCCGGGCGACTCCGGCGCCACGGCGCGTCCGTCAACGATTTCGATCTCCGAGCGAGTGATCTGCCTCAGCTGCGGTATGTGCTCCAGGTAGATTGCGTTTGGCACCGCTGCGGCAAGACTGACATGAAGCTCCATCAGAAAGTGGGGCGCGACCTTGACGTTGAAGGCCTCGGCTAGGTGCGCGACCTTCAGCCATGGAGTGATGCCGCCGAGACGCGCGGCGTCGGGCTGTAGGATGCCGGCGGCGCCCGCCGCCAGGTACTCGCGGAAATGGCTGAGGGAGTAGATGCTTTCACCCACCGCGATCGGGATGCTGGTCGCGGCCGCCAGCTTGACGTGACCGCCGAGGTCCTCGGCCGGCAGCGGTTCCTCCAGCCAGTAGAGGTCCAGCTGCTCGAAAAGATGCGCCCGCCGCTTGGCCTCCGCATAGGTCATCGACTGGTTGGCGTCGACCATGATGTCGAAAGCCGGCCCGACCGCTTCGCGGACCGCAGACAGCCGCTCGAGGTCCTCCTGCGGACGGGCCTTGCCGATCTTCAGCTTCACTCCCGGCCAGCCCTGGTGCTTGGACGCGAGGGCGCCGTCGACCAGCTCCTTGGTGGAGAGATGAAGCCAGCCGCCCTCGGTGTCATAGAGCGGAACCGTGGGGCGCGCGCCACCGGCCAGGCGCCAGAGCGGCTGGCCGAGAGTCTTTCCGCGCACGTCCCAAAGGGCAATGTCGACGGCGGCGAGGGCGAGGCTGGTGATCGCCCCGACCGCTGTTCCGTGAGTGGCCCAGAAGAGCTTCTGCCAGATGGCTTCGATCTGGTTCGCGTCCTCGCCGGCCAGTAGGGGAACCAGGTCGTGCCGAAGCATTTCGAGCACGGCCCGTCCCCCCGTTCCAATCGTGTAGGCGTAGCCGGTGCCAACCACGCCGTCGGACGTCTCGATGTCGACGAAGATCGTCTCCTGTTTCGTGAAGCTCTGGATCGCGTCAGTGCGAGGTCGTTCTGGAATCAGGTCGACGAGGTAGGTGTCGACTCGCCGGATTGGCGTTTTGAGCGAGTCGTTGGACGTGGTGGCCTGTCGCACTAGCAGGAAAGGTACTTGTCCTTGAAGGTGGCGACGATGCCCTTGG
>DASWGF010000147.1:0-5484 GCA_036393875.1 Candidatus Dormiibacterota bacterium | reverse complement strand
TGATGCAAGCCTCACGATCCTGGACATCTAATGATTGAAGACGCAGTCGCGAATTCATGCGGACCTGATAGTCGAAATGGCCTTCCGGTCGCCATCGATGCTCAATCGACTCGGTCCAAACCTTGATCGAAACGAAGCCCGCTTGCTCGAGCAGCGTCGTCATCTTCTGAGTGCTGTCGCAGCAAGCGCGATTGTCGACTGCGGGCAGCTGGATGACCTGGGCGCCTGCTGCTTGCAGCTCGTCATCCCAAATGGCGCTCGCCAGGGGCTCATTCTCCGACCCCCACGTAACTGTGCCCACGGAGCCTCCTGGCTGCAACACCCGGTTCACCTCTGCGAGGCATTGTTCGGGCGATGGCAGGTGGAAGAGGACGAAGGCGACGATCGCTACCTCAAAACGGTTGGCAGGCACCGCCAGCCTCTGAACATCCATGAGTGCCAGTGGTCCCGCATGCCTCTCTCTTGCCAGGCGGAGCATGCCCTCTGACCGATCGATGCCGACGATCACGGCGCTTGGAGCCGCTCGTTGAATTGCTGGCAACAACGCGGCTGCGCCCGTGCCAATGTCGATGACGTGGCTGGTCCTCGCGGACAGCGGGAGCCGTGCGATCAGACGCTCGCCAACCGGCCGGATGATCGGACTCCAAAGCCCGTCATAGGCTTCGGCGCGCTGCGAGTAGCGGTCAGCCAGTATCGCCGTCTGCTCGTCCACCGCCAGCTCCGCCCGCTTCATCGGCCCGAAGTCGAACTGCTGGCTTCGTCCGACTCGACACCATTCCCGGCGTCGGCCCACTCCGGCAGCCCGTCGGTGAGATATCGGGCAGCGTAACCGTGCTCACGGAGGGTGCGAACCGCCTCCGGCGCAAAGGCACAGTACGGACCGCGGCAATAAGCCACGACCTCGCGATCGCGAGGTAACTCCCGCAGCCTCTGCTCCAACTCGGCAAGCGGAATCGAAACCGCGCCGGCCACATGCGCTGCTTGATACTCCTCGGCGGGTCGGACATCGACCACCACCAACGGTTCGCCGGACCTGAGACGGGCCAGAAGTTCATCGCCACTGATCGCTTCGAGGCCTTCCCGTGAGCCAAGGTAGGCCTCGACCAGGCCCTGCACGCCGGGCAACCTTTCAGCCGCCAACGACCGCAAGGCCACCCAGAAACGGAAGACGGCGGGCGAGGCCAGGCGGTACCGCACGCGGGTACCCTCTCGAGTCGCGGCCACGAGTCCGGCCTCCTTCAAAACCTGAAGGTGACGGCTGGTGTTGGCGACTGACATGGCCACCTGGCGTGACAGCTCTTCGACGCTTCGCTCGCCGTTGGCCAACACGTCGACGATCTCTACTCGGCGTCCGCTTGCGGCGGCCTGCGCGACCCGGGCGAACTGATCGAAGAGCTCGATCTTCAATGCACGATCTGTCATTGGCCTCGAGTATCCCCGTTTCGCGCCTATCTGTCAAGAATTCAATTGATCTCTTGACAATTTGAGAACTAGCCCTGACAATGCCGGGCAACGGACTTCAGAAGAGGTGATTGAGATGATCGAGTCGAGGCGCGTTCCGATCGCGGAGTCAGGTGGTGCGGCGACGGCCGAGAGCACACCGCCGCGAAGGTTCCTCCAGCTGCTGGCCGCTCGCGACTTCGAGCGTTTGGCTGCCTCGCTGGCGAGCGACGCCCACGCTCGGTTCCTACTTCCACACGGCCTGGAGGAGTACGACGGCCGAGACGCCATCGTTGCCCGCATCAGGAGCTGGTTCGGGTCTGCCTCGGTCTTCGACCTCACGTCATCGACTGAGGACAAGGTCGGAATGCGGGACCGCATCAGCTGGCGGTTCAGCGTCGTGCGTGATGGCTCGCGTCAGTTAATCGAGCAGCTTGCTTACCTGGATCTCGCGCCTCAGGGCATCGAGCGTATCGATCTCCTCTGTTCTGGATTCCAAGCGGAGCCCACTGTCGCCGCCGGCCCGACGCAGGTCTTCGACGCCGGCGATATGGGCTGCGCCGACGGCCTGGCTCAGGAGTTCCGGCGCCAGATGGCCAACGTCTCGATAGGCGGGTCGCTGGAGGTCGTCGTCAGCGATCCGGCCGCCAAAGAGGATCTGCCGTCTCTGGCCAGGCTGCTCGGGCAGCGGATCACATCAACCGAGGCGCACGACGACGGGCGCCTCACCATCACTGTGGAGAGACAGAAATGAACGAGAAGCTCATCTTCAACTGCACCTGGGGCCGCGAAGAGCCGGAGCGGGCAACGCTGCCTTTCGTCGCCGCCAACATCGCGGCCACGGCGGGACAGGAGGCAGTCGTCCTCTGCACGATCGAAGCGGTTCGCCTGGGGTGCAAAGGCGGAAGCGAGGGCGTCGAGGCGACCGGCCTGCCGAAGCTCCACGATCTCATGACTGAGTTCATCGCCAATCAGGGCAAGGTCTGGCTTTGCGGGGCCTGCGCCAAACCGCGGGGCATCACCCAAGACCAGCTGGCAGACGGCGTGACCATCGTCGGGGCCGCCAAGATCGTGGAAGAGATCGTTGCCGGTGCCAAGTCGGTCGCCTTCGCCTGAAAAGCACACGACACCTCAGCGAGACTCTTGGAGGAACGTGATATGACAACTGACCGCATATCGGTCGACGAACTCCAGGAGCTGCTCACTGCAGGCCGGCCGGTCACTGTTCTCGACGTCCGGTCGCCCTCGGATGTTGATTGGGAGGTTCCCGGGAGCATCCACGTGGACGCGTACGGTGATCTCCAATCCGGTCGGCTCGGACCCTTGGCCGAGTTGAACCTGGCTCCGGGACCCGTCGTCACAGTCTGTGAAGTCGGCCGAACCGCAGCAATCGCTACCGACCTGCTTCGAGCGAGCGGTGTCGAAGCACTGACGCTCGACGGCGGCATGCGCTCTTGGTCGCTCGCCTGGAACACCGCCCAAACAAGGATCTCTGGCTGCGAAGTCGTTCAGGTCCGGAGGACAGGAAAGGGATGTCTCTCCTACATCGTGGAATCAGAGTCGGAAGCGGTCGTCATCGACGCGTCGGTCGATCCTGACGTCTACGTCCGGCTGCTCCGCGAGCGCGGATGGCGGCTGGTGGCGGTGGCCGATACCCACATCCACGCTGACCATCTTTCGCGGTCGAGGCTGCTGGCCCACCTTGAGGCTGCCGAGCTGTTCCTGCCAACCCAGGACCGCGCTCAGTATCCCTTCCGACCTGTGGCCGACGGCGACCAGATCGCCTTCGGCTCGACGGCCCTGGTTGCCATGCGTACTCCTGGTCATACGGAGGAGAGCACCACGTACCTGCTCGACACCGCCGCCGCATTAACGGGCGACACATTGTTTCTCAACGGCGTCGGCAGACCTGACCTTGACGGCGGCACTCGCCAGGAGCTGGCGTCGCGCGCGCGTCTACTTCATAGGTCGGTCAGCCATCTTCTCCAGCTGCCCAAGGAGGCTGAGGTGTTTCCCGGCCATGTCTCGGAGCCAACACCATTCGATGGCCGGATGTTGGGGACGACGGTCGGGACAATCCGGGATACATTGGCGCTCGCCAGACTCGATTCAGCCGCATTCGTGCAAGCCGTTTTGGCTCGGATCCCTCCAGATCCGCCGAACCACTTACGCATCGTCGAGCTCAACGTACATGGAGAGTTCCCAGGCGATCCCAGCGAGTTGGAGGCAGGTGCCAACCGCTGCGCCATCGCCTGAGGCCAGCCGCCGCATGAAGGCATCGGGGGCGATCCGACTCGGGCTGCGCGCGAACTCGCAACAGTTCGCGCTCTTGGTGGCGATAAACGCCTTCGTAGGCGGGGTGGTGGGAGTCGAGCGGTCGACCCTGGCACCGCTCGCCGAGCATGACTTTCGCCTCGCCAGCAGCGCAGCGATCCTTTCCTTTCTGATCAGCTTCGGCCTGGTCAAAGCGGCCAGCAACTTGATCGCCGGCAGGCTCGCCGACCGCTTCGGCCGGCGGACTGTACTGCTCGCAGGTTGGATGCCGGCTTTGCCCGTGCCTCTGCTGATCATCATCGCGCCCTCCTGGGGCTGGGTCGTATTTGCGAACGTGCTCCTCGGCCTCAATCAGGGCATCGTCTGGTCGACCACGGTAAACATGAAGATCGACCTCGTCGGACCCCGCCGGAGGGGGTTCGCACTTGGCCTGAACGAAGCCTCGGGTTACCTGGCCGTATCGGTGGCAGCCGCGGCTGCTGGATTTCTCGCCGCGAATTACGGCATCCGGCCCGGTCCCTACTTGCTGGAAGAGGGTCTCGCCCTGGGCGGCCTGCTACTTTCCCTGCTCGCGCGCGACACCTCGCGGCACGTTGAGCTGGAATCCGCGGGTGCCGTTCGGACACAATCGCTTGGCAAACTCGTAACGGAGGTCAGCTTCCGCGACCGCACGATGTCGAGTGCCTGCCAGGCCGGCCTGGTCAACAATCTCAACGACGGCATGGCCTGGGCGCTCTTGCCGCTTTTCTTCGCGGCCCACGGCCTCGGACTTCGCGAGATCGGGCTCCTTGCGTCGATCTACCCCTTGGTCTGGGGAGCCGGGCAGCTGGGCACCGGCTGGATCAGCGACCACGTCGGTCGCAAGTCCTTGATCGTTGCCGGGATGCTTCTCCAGTCGCTCGCGATTGCGGGATTCGTAATCGTGCCCGGTTTCAACTGGTGGGTTGCAGAGAGCGTCTTGTTGGGCGCCGGCACCGCCCTGGTCTATCCAACATTGCTCGCGGTTGTAAGCGACGCAGCTCGGACCCCGGATCGAGCCACGTCAGTCGGCATCTACAGGTTCTGGCGCGATAGCGGCTACGCGGCGGGGGCGATCGTGGCCGGCCTCATCGCCGACGCTGCAGGGTTTCCCGCCGCGATCATCACCGTCGCCTGCATTACAGGGTTATCAGGACTCGTCGTCGCCGGCCGGATGACCGAAACGATGCCACGTGCCGCTCGAAGGGTTCCCTAATCAACTTCAGACGCCGCTCGGTTGAGCGCGTCCCGTTTGAAACTTCCGCAATGCAACCGCGCACCAAATGATCTCCACGACTCCAAAGGGCCAGGCGCCGATCAGGAAGCCGTACGCGCTGGACAACACACAGCCGAGGGCAAAAGCCAATGTGAAGCGCCGATGTCGGCCCTCGAGCGAATACATCGCCATCATGAAGGTCAGCGCCAAGACGCCAAACACCGTTGTCGCGTTCATTCAAACCCTACCTTCACGCTCCATTCGAGCAGCGCGCGCCTGACCTGACAACTCCGGCCGTGCCAACCTAGCCATTTTCAGTCGCCAGACGCTTGCTCCCTTCCACCCCTTCTGTGGCCTCGCCCCGGGTCCATCAAATCGACGCCAGACCTGCTGGCGGGTCGGCGCGCCAGAAGCCGAAGAACTGGTTCAGCAGGAGGCCTGCGCTAACCTTCCGAGAGGATGCCGGCGTAGCTCAATTGGCAGAGCAGCTGTTTTGTAAACAGCAGGTTATCGGTTCGATTCCGTTCGCCGGCTCC
>DASWGF010000146.1:0-5996 GCA_036393875.1 Candidatus Dormiibacterota bacterium | reverse complement strand
CCAGCAGCGGGAGGATCGGGTGGTAATAGGGCGAGAAGGTCAGCTCGGCCTGGCCGCGATCGGCCAGCTCGCGGTATTTCGGGATGACCTTCTCCATCATCTCCATCTGCGCCTCGAAGAGCGGATCCTTGTCCGCCTCGGCGAAGTCGCGATCTCTCCGCTTCAGATCGGCCAGCCGCGGATCGGACTCGGCCCACGCCGGGTCGCACCACGCGAGGTTGAACCAGACCTGCAGGTCGCGCATGTCCTGGGTGGTGAACTGCGCCTCAGCCGACCGTGAGGCCAGCTCGAGATAGCGGGGCGACTGCTGCACCCGGAGCGCGCGCGGCGACTCGCGCATCCAGCGGATGATGAATCCGCGCTCCTCGGCCGTGAGCTCGGCCGCATCGCGCTTGCTGAGGTTGAGGAAGAGGTCGACCGATTCCTCCTTGCCATAGTCCTCGATCTGCGCCAGCAGCGAGGGCACCAGGTTGAACGTGGCGCGAATCTTCGGGTACGCGTCGAGCAGGGCCGGCATCTTGAAGTAGTCCTTCGCCGAGCGCAGGCGCACCCAGGGGAGCAGGTACGTGCTGGTGAGGTCGTCCTTGTAGTACGGCTGGTGCATGTGCCAGACGAAAGCGACTTGCAGAGGCTTGGTCATGAGCGGAAACCTCGGCGGTTTCCGCTCATCGGGCCGCTCAACGGCCGACGTGTAGTTGTGCGGTTTCCATCACTGACTCGGCCGGATTCGCGGCCCTGCTCACTTTCCCCGGGATCGGATTTCCTAAAAGTCTTCTCCATGCGGCGTTTGGGTTGCCAGAGTTGACCTGCGGGTCGCGGCCGGGTTAAACCCGGCCGCCCTGGCCACGCGTGGAAACCTTTGAGTGATGTCATCGGCTAAACAGGATCACATATCGGTTCGCGCGCACGTCGAGCTTGACGGTTATTTCGCGTATTCGTCGAGAGCGCGGATGAAGTTGATGTACACGCGCTGCTGCTCGCGCACGATGCCGAGCGCGCCCAGCTCCCACCATTCGTCGGGCGTGAAGTAGGCGCTCACCTCAGCTTCAGGACCCCACCGTCCGAACCACTGGATGAGGTGCAGGTTGTCGGACTGCAGCAACCACTTGGCGATCTCGACGAGCCGCGGGTCGCCCGTGAGCCGCGCCTTCGAGTAGGCGTGGTGCATGAGCCGGAACAGGCCCTGCTGCGCCTCGTTGCCCAGGAAGAACTCCATGCCTCCATCGCCCGCCCAGGTCGATCCATATTCGTTGACTGGGACTTCGAGGCGCTTAGCGCCGAGCTCGCCGACCGCCTCGGACGGCAGCATCATCTGCACCTTTTGCTTCTTCAGCTCCTTGGCCAGCGCGCGCGTGAACTCGAAGATCCCGGTGTCACGGCGGTGGTGCTCGCCGAACGTCTCGAAATCCCACCCCACCATCACGAGGTCGCCCCATGTCTCGCGCACCCAGCCGGCGTAGGTGCCGGCCTGGAGCGGCCAGTGGTTCCAGTAGCGGTTGGAGAAGCGATATCCGACGTCGTCGGACAGGTTGTGATGGCGGACCAGCAGCTTGAGGCGCTGCAGGGGATGCTGGTAGACATGGGTGGGCTCGTGCCAGCCCAGGTGCCAATCGCGGCCTTCCATCAAGCCGCCGTCGAAGCCGCACTGCTGCAGCGCGAAGTAGACGTCGTTGGACATGAACATCTCGGTCGTGTCGGTGACCGCGACCGGCTTCTGAAACAGATCCTCGAGGCGCGAGCGCGCCGCGAGCATCGCCTCTTTGAAAGCCACGATGTCCAGGTAGAGCAGCCAGGAGTGATATGGCTCGACGTTGACGACCTCGACATTGGGGCCGGCGCACAGCTTCTTGAAGCGGTCCAGCACCTTCGTTCCCCAGCGCTCGGCCTGGACCAGAAACGAATCGCTGAATCCGATCGACATCTTCCAGCCACGCCTGGTGAGGTCGGTGAACATCGCCGACGCAGGTAGATACGAGTTCGCCGCCACCTGCTCGAAGTAGCGGCGGTCGAGGGCTTCATCGAAGAGGTAGTCCGGGATCGCCTCGGGCGCCGTTTTGGCAGGCACGATGTGCGCGGGCAGCTTCAAGCGGCGAGGCTGGTGGACGACCGTATAGACGACGAGGTTCTCAGCCAACAGGCGGCCCGGGCTTGCGAGTGCGCGGCCGCGCGACCCTCGGTTCCTCTGGCGCCCTGGTTGGGATCGTCACCGCCTGCTGGGCGGCCGCGAATTCGATCCGAAGGAGAAGCTGCTCGATCACCTTCTCCCACGTGTAAGCGCGCGCGGTCACGCGGCCGCGCCGGCGCATGGCCGCCGCCAGGCGTGGGCGCTGTTGGATCAGGCTGAGGGCGGTCACCAGCTCGATCGCGTCGTCGGTCTCGAGGACCAGCGCGTTGCGATACGCATCGGCATAGTCCTCGCCCGTCGCGCCGGTGACGGCAAGCCCACCGGCCGCCATCACTTCGAGGCCGACCAGGCCGAACGGCTCGTGCCCGGAGTTGGCGAGCACGGCGTCGCAGGCGGGGTAGATCACGCCGAGCATGGGATCGCTTACGTAGCTCGTGAGATTGACCACATCAGCGTCGGGGTACTGACGAAGGATGGCCGAGAGCCCGGCCGGCTCCGGCGGTGCGTTGACGTGGACGATGTTGAGGCCCTGGTGCTGCGCGTGGCTGATGACCTCACCGCCGTGCGGTTCGCGACCCCCGCGCAACAGCAGTCTCACCCGCCTTCCGTGCCGTTTGATGTAGCCGGCCGCCGACACCGCCATCAACCAGCGCTTGTCGGGATCGAAGCGGCCGATCTTGAAACAGAAATGATCGGCGGCGGCAGCAAGCTTGAGGTCGGCCACCGCCTCGGGGTCGCCGTCGTGGATCGATTCGCGAGGGATCCCGTTGGGGATGACGATCGGGTTGTGGCCACGCTCCCAGACCTTGAACTTCATGTAGCGGCTGACCGTGGTGATGGTGGCGGCGAGCGCGAGCGCGGCCCAATTCATGCGGTGGAAGCCGAAGGTGTTGTTGGCGTTCCACAGGATCACGACGCGATCGCGAAGGCCGCGGTAGTACAACGAATCCGAAATGAGGTTCATCGACCACGACGTGTGCCACTCCTCACCCATGATCACGACGTTGTGGCCGGACTCGACCGCCGGCCCGATCACGGTGTCGATGAGGCTCTGCGGGAGACTCGCGTTCCAGTCGCGGATCTTCTCCTCCTCGCCGTCGTAGACACCGCCGCGATGGCGCGACGAGATCCACTGGCACCACCGCCGGTAGACGAGCCGGCCCGACTCATGGCTCTCCTCCCCAGGCAGGTCGGGATCGCCACAGAAATAGAGATAGGTCTGGTAACCGAGCTGGGCCAGCGATCGGGCCAGGCCCTTCACCCGGACGCCAAGGCCGCCGGCCTGGCTGTAGACGTCAGGACCCTCGAAGCTGAGGATCACGAACACGGTGCGCTGGGGCTCGACGATCATGGGCCGGAAGAAAGGGCAAGCAGAGCGGCGGCATGGAGCTCAGGGCTCGGCGCACAAACGAGCGAGGTCCGGGTCTCGAGGGTGCAGGGCAGCGAGCCCAGCGCGTTGCCCTTGATGTCGGTGGCGACGCCGCCGCTCTCGGCCACGATGAGCAGGCTTGCCGCCATGTCGAACACGCGGACCGGGACCGGCGCGCAGAAAGCGTCGAAGCTGCCGGCCGCGGTGTGCGCTATCGCGAGCGCCATCGAGCCGAGGATGCGAATCTTGGTCGATCGCTGGATGAGACCTCGCGCGCCGACGAGCGCGCCGGGCAGGCTCTCGAGCGCGATCAGCTCGAGACGGTCGCGCGACTGCCGCGTCATCGGCCGCAGGGGCTCGCCGCCACGCTTTGCACCCTGCTTGCGGATTGCGGTCCAGGCCTCGCCGTTGATCAGGTTGACGACGCAGCCCACGACCGTGTCGCCGATGGTGGGCCCATCGACGAGCGCGAGCATCACGCCGAAGAACGGGACGCCCTGCTTGGCATTGAGGCTGCCGTCCACCGGGTCCACCAACACCAGCGGGTAATCGGCGCCGAACTTACGGTGCCCCGCCTCCTCAGACAGGACGGCGAAGCGCTCGCCCCGCCCGGCCAGAGCTTCGAGCTCGGCGAAGACGTCGGCCTCCGCCGCGCGATCGAGCTCCATGGTGCGATCCCCGCCCGCGCCGATCGTGAGCTGCGCTCGTCCCGGCTCGGTGCCCGCGAGGGGCAGCACGGTGGCGCGCACGCGCGAGCCGATGCGCAGGAAGACTTCGAGCCAGTCGGCGGACTTCAGGGAGTTCGGGGGTGGAGGTCAGGCAATACCGGAGCCGCTCGAGAACTTGGGGTCGACCTTGCGGCGGCGGCGGCGGCGGCGCTCGACCACGATCGTGATGAGGTACGGCTGCTGCATGGCCCACACGCGCTCGATGAGCTGTGGGATCGGGATGCTGTACGGACTGTCGACGCCGAGCAGGACCAGGCTCTCGGCGAGGCCTTCGGTCAGCTCCGTGCGGTCGTGAAGGTTGAGCTGCTCGAGCGTGTCAAGGATGTCGTCGAGCCGGCGCAGGCTGGATCGCCGCTCCTTGTCGTCCCCGCCTTGGAGCATGGCTCACAGCTTATCGATTTGCCGCGTCGGTGAGCGCCCGGCTCACCTCGGCCGGCCGCTCGAACTGCAGCCAGTGCCCAGCGCCTTCCAGGACGACGAGCGTGTACGGCCCGTCGACGTGGCTGCCGGTGGCCTCCGCGCCAACGCGGCCGAGCGCCGGATCCTGGTCGCCCCAGAGCAGCGTGGTCGGCGTCTTGATCGGGCCGATGTTCGCCAGCCGCTCCCACGCAGCCCCGCCGTTGCCGAGGTTGGCGCGGTAGTAGTTGAGCGCCGCGGTCAAGCGGCCGGGGCGGGCAAGCGAGCGTGTGAAATGCTCCACGACAGAGCGCGGCATGGCCTCCGGGCTGGGTCCGACCGAGTACATGAGCCGGAGCCGGCGATAGTCGTCGTCTGCCAGGACCCGTTCCGCCTTGCCCTCGAGAAGGAAGAGCTCGACGTAGCGTGAGCGGGCCTGCTGGTCCTCGTCTTTCCGGCTCGCGGCCGCCAGCGCCGCGGGATGTCCGACCGAAAGCACTGTGAGCGTCTTCGTCATCTCCGGGTGGCGGGCGGCGAAAAACCACGCGACGATCGCGCCCCAATCGTGACCCGCGACATGGGCCGACGCACGCCCAAAGGCTTTGATGAGCGCGGCCACGTCATCGACCAAGTGATCGAGGGCGTAGCTCTCCTTGGCCTCGGGAGCATCGGTGAGGCCATAGCCGCGAAGGTCGGGGGCGACCGCAAGGCATCCGGCTTTCGCAAGCGCATCCACCTGGCGCGACCACGACTCGGCCCCTTCTGGAAATCCGTGCAGGAGGATGAACATGTCGGCTTGCGGCGGGCCGTCGACCATGGTCCGGAACCGAAGGCCGTTCGCCTGCACCATGTGCTGGCTCGCGGTCATTTGATTTGCTTGATGAACTCTGTGGCCACGTCGAGGGCATCGTCCAGTACCGCGAGCAGGCCGTGACCCTGGCCTTTGAAGACCACGAGTCGAGCGTTGGCGATGAGCTTGATCTTCTCCTGCAAGAGATCGAGACGCGCAAACGGATCGCGATCGCCGCTCATGAAGAGCGTCGGGCAGTGGATCCGCGAGAAGTGCTCGGTGCGCAGCTGGTCGGGAAAGCCGGGGCGGTGAAGCGGATAAGAAAACAGGACGAGGCCGCCGAAGTCCGCCTCGATTGCGGCCATGCTCGACACGCGACCGCCAAAGGATTGCCCGCCTCCGATCACATCATGCCCGCGACCCGAGGTCTTGATGAAGACGGGGACCGCCCGCTCCGCGCCTCCGCGAGGCAGGTCGACCGCGATCGCATCGATGCCTCGATGCTTGAAGCCGACGACGTACGGCTTCATCGAGGCAGCGTTGCCAGATGCACCGTGGCCGAGGACTACTCGCATCGAATGAAGCTCG
>DASWGF010000145.1:0-1522 GCA_036393875.1 Candidatus Dormiibacterota bacterium | reverse complement strand
GATGGGCCCGATCGTGGTGGCGGGATCGAATCCATCGCCCAGGACTTGCTCGGCGGCAAATTTCGAGAGCGCCGCGGCCACTTCGTCGTAGCGGCTTTCATGCACCAACAGCCGCTTGATCGTGATGCAACCCTGACCGTTTACCAAGAACATCCCCCAGAAAATGGGAGCGATCGCCGCATCAACGTCGACGTCCGGCAGCACAATCCCGGCGTCATTGCCGCCCAACTCGAGGGTCAGGTGCTTCAGCGTCTGGGAGGCGGACTCGAAAACCCGCCGGCCGGTCTGAGTGGAGCCCGTGAACGAGATCTTGTCGGCTTCGGGGTGGGACGTCATCCAGGGGCCGACATTGTCGCCTCCAGTCACCACGTTCAGGATGCCGGCGGGGAGAATGTCCCGCACCAGTTCCGCGACGCGCAACACGGTCAGCGGTGTGTAGAAAGACGGCTTCAGGACGACTGTGTTGCCCGCGATCAGGGCGGGAACGACCTTGTCGTACGACAGAAGTAACGGGAGATTCCAGGGACTGATGGCCGCGACGACGCCGAGGGGCGCATAGTGCCGGGTGACCCGGCCAACGCCCGGTTGGGTGGTTGCCACGTCGGGAAGGCTTTGCGCGAGAACGCCCGGCGCGAAGTCATCCAAAACAGCCGCGACTTCCCACAAGGCCAGGCTTCTCGGGCGCCCCCCCTCGGCCATGAGGAGGGTGACGAGCTCTTCACGATGCGCTTTGACATTCTCGAACGCCTTCTCGAGGATCGATCGTCGCGCCTCCCAGGTCAGTTTGCTCCACGAGGAAAAGGCTCGGCGGGCGGCCGCGAACGCTGCATCCATTCCGTCGCGCTCAATGTCGGGCACTTTCGCGAGCAGCTCGCCGGTGGCGGGATCAAGAACATCCAGGGTGTTGCGAGCACCGACACTCTTTCCGTCGATCAGGTTTGTAAAAATGCCGCGGACGCCGGCGGCGGCGAGAGCACTCTCGCGAAGCGCTGACACGGAGTCAGCCGGAACGGATTGTTCGACCATGAGCCAGTTTCCTTCAAATAAAAGCCAGGACTCCGCAAACTCCAGGCAATAGACCTAGAAGTCGCGATCGAGGTCGGGGAAGAACTCGGTAAGTAAATTGCCGATGTACTGTGTGAGATTCGGGAGGCTTCGGGCGTAGTCGGTCAGCCTGGGATGCATCTCGCGGAGCTGATAGACCAGGATGGTCATTCCGAAGACGACTGCGTCAAAAGACGTCGGCCGGTCGGTCCCGAGAAGATACCGATTTTCGCCCAGAATTTCGGCGACGGCCGCGAGGTCCTTGGACGCCTTGTCCACGATTTCGTCGGGCGTATAACGCGCGATGCCCTGCTTGTAGGTGCGGTCTTCCATGTCGTCCCGCAGCCCCTGAAGGCCGGGGCCCATTCCGCCGAAGGCATGCTCGAAGAACCAGTCCGAACCTTCTTGATCATAGAACTCGTAGATCAGCGCGATCCAATAGAGGTGGTCCTCCAGCGTACGCTGGACGAGGTGGCCG
>DASWGF010000144.1:0-3346 GCA_036393875.1 Candidatus Dormiibacterota bacterium | reverse complement strand
GCGTCCCGTCGCCAAGCCAGATTGTGTATTGGATCTTCAATACCTTGCCGGCGGTGGCGACTGTCCCGGAACCGAGACGAACATCGATCCACTGAAGGCCGTCGGTTCGGGGTGTGGGAGTTGTCTGATTGATGTTGCTTGCCCCGCCAGGGAATGCGTCGTAGACACCCGCCGCTACCAGCGCACCCAACACAAGTCCCGCCACCAGACCAACCGCGAGCGCGTTCTCGCTACGCATTGCGCTTTCCGTCACAAAGCCCTCAGCTGTTTTAGACGCGCGGTACGAAAGCACGATGCTGCGCACATACGCCACGACACCAACGAGCAGAAACAAGACTGCGACCGCCACCCCAGCCCGAGAGGTGGCACCCCGGTCTGGTAGGCGAAGCAGCGGCACAAGTGCCACGAGAGCTCCACCACCCACCAGCACTCCCGTCCAGCCCTGCAAATTTACGACCTCAGGAGAAAGGTTGTCTCCCAGCGGCCACTTCCAGACGCCTCTCATCCACGAAGGCAACCGCGACTTCGCGATCAAGAACGCACCAAACGGGATCAACGACGCAGCGCCAAGAATCAAAATCGCGGCCCCGACTACTCGCCACATGAGAGGCCCACGATAGAGGAGCGGCAAAGGATTTCCGCCATTGGTGGTCCACCCGCAGGCCGCGAGATAAGGTGCGTTTGGCGCCAAAAGCGCCTCCCGTCGCCCGCTGAAGGGCGCCGCTGGCGCCAAAAGCGTGGAATCGCGTAGGGTCGGGGCGCTAGCCGCCCCAGTCGGGCAGCAGCCGCAGCTGCTCGACGCGGCGGGCTCCGGGCGCGTATGCGGTCTCGAAGTAGTCGATGACCATCCGGCGCGCGGCGAAATCCGTGGCGACGTAGCGGATCGACGCCCGCATCATCTCGACCCAGCGCTGCGGGATCCCGTTCCTGTCCCGCTTGAAGAACGCCGGGATCACCTCCCGCTCCAGCAGGCGATACAGGCCCTCGGCCTCGGCGTGGTCGTCCACCGTGGGCCGGTCGAGGGTCGCCCCCGACGGGATCGCCCAGCCCAGCTCGGGCCGGTACGCCTCGTCCCACCAGCCGTCGAGGATGCTGACGTTCAGCACCCCGTTGGCGCCCGCCTTCATGCCGCTGGTCCCGCTTGCCTCGAGGAAGCGCAAAGGGTTGTTCAACCACACGTCCGCGCCGTGGACGAGGTGACGCGCGAGCGCGAGATCGTAATCGCTGAGGAACGCGATGCACGGCTCCTCCCGCGCCAGCTTGACCACGCCCGCGACGATGTCCTTGCCCGGCTGGTCCGCAGGATGCGACTTGCCGGCGAAAAGAAACTGCACGGGGCGTTCTGAGTTGCGCAACAGCTTGGAGAGGCGAGCGCGATCCTGCAGCACGAGGTTGGCGCGCTTGTAGGGCGCGAAGCGGCGCGCGAACCCGAACGTGAGGGAATGCTCGTCCATCCCTTCTGCCTCGATCGACCGGGCCCGCGCGACGGCGAGCAGCTTTTTCTTCAGCTCGACGTGCACCGCCCAAAGCTCGGCGGCGGGGATCTCGAAGACCGCCTGCCACCGTCCGTCCTTGCCATCGAGGTCCCACCAGTCAGGCCCGACGTAACGCCGCAGCAGGTCCGCGATCTCCGGGGCTACCCAGGTCGGCATGTGGACCCCGTTCGTCACCGAGCCGATGGGCACCTGCGTTTCCGGCAGGCCGCGCCAGGCGTCCTTCCACAATCGCCGCGAGACTGCGCCGTGAAGCCGGCTCACGCCGACCGCCTGGTCCGCGAGCCGCAGCGCCGCATAGGTGGTGCACAGGCGCTCGCGAGGATCGCCCGGCCGCTGGCGGCCCAGGTCCATGAACCGGTCGAACGAGATGCCGACCTCGTTCAGGTAAGGGTTGAGCAGGTCCCAGACCAGCCCCGGCTCGAAGTAATCGCTGCCGGCGGCGATCGGGGTATGGGTCGTGAACACGATCCCGGCGCGAGCGACGAGCCGCGCCTCCTCCAGCGTCATCTGTCGCGACGATCGCAGCTCGCGGATGCGCTCGATCGCGCACAGGAAGCTGTGCCCCTCATTGAGGTGGAAGACGCCCGCCACCATGCCCAGCGCCCGCAGCGCCCGTACGCCGCCGACCCCGAGCACGATCTCCTGGCGCAGGCGGCGGTCGGGCTCCGGAACGTACAGGCGGTCGGTGATGGCGCGAAGGTCGGGAGGGTTGGATTCGAGGTCGGTGTCGAGCAGGAACAGAGGCACGCGGCCGACCTGCGCCCGCCAAACGCCGATCCTCACCTTCCGGTCGCCGATCGGCGCGTCCACCTCGACCCCTTCGACCCGGCGGACCGGGAGGTCCTCGCCGCGGTTCTCGAAATACACCTCGACCTGGCGGCCCTCGGCATCGATCTCCTGGCGCCCGAAGCCTTGCTTGTAGAACAAGCCCACGGCGACGAGCGGCAAACCCAGGTCGCTGGTTGCCTTCAGGTGGTCGCCGGCGAGGACCCCGAGGCCGCCCGAGTAGATCGGCAAGCATTCCGCCAGACCGAACTCGAGCGAGAAGTACGCGATGACCATGGGGGCGTGCGCGTCCATGAAAGGCGGCCGGCGGTCGTAGTACTCGCGATAGGCGGCGCGCGCGTCCTCGAGCGCGCGTTTGACCGCGTCGCGCTCGAGGGCGTCGGCGACCCCTTGCTCCCCCAGCTGCGCCAGCAGCAGGACCGGGTTCTGCCGCGTGGATTCCCA
This sequence comes from Candidatus Dormiibacterota bacterium, assembly GCA_036393875.1. Lineage (GTDB taxonomy): Bacteria > Chloroflexota > Dormibacteria > Dormibacterales > Dormibacteraceae > UBA10449. The sequence goes on along the minus strand of DASWGF010000144.1, from coordinate 620 downwards.
GAGCTCGGGGCTCAGCGCCCGGAACAGCTCTTCGATTCGAGGCTGCCATGTCCACAGCAGGTCGTGAGCGAAGTGATTGAGTTCTTCCAGCACGGACCTACGATGGTACTTACTCGAATGGGTGGAACATGAAAGCTGTCGTCATGGCGGGCGGCGAAGGCTCACGCCTCCGCCCGCTGACCAGCCGGCAGCCGAAACCGCTCGTGCCGGTCGCCGGGCGGCCGATCATGGAGCACATCCTCCTGCACCTGCGTCGCCACCAGATGCGCGACGTGATCGCCACCGTGCAGTACCTCGGCGCCTCGATTCGCAACTATTTCGGCGACGGCTCGGAGCAGGGCGTATCGCTCACGTATTCGGTCGAAGACTCTCCGCTCGGCACCGCCGGCTCCGTCATGCTCGCGCGCCAGCAGCTGACCGAGCCCTTTCTCGTCATCTCAGGCGATGCGCTGACCGACATCGACCTGGGGGCCGCGATCCGCTTCCACCGCGAGCACCGCGCCCTCGCCACGATCGTGCTCAAGCCCGTGCCCAACCCGCTCGAGTACGGGGTCGTGGTCGTCGACGAGGGCGGGGCGGTGCAGCGGTTCATCGAGAAGCCCAGCTGGGGTGAGGTGATC
>DASWGF010000143.1:0-6234 GCA_036393875.1 Candidatus Dormiibacterota bacterium | reverse complement strand
TCGGCAAGCTCGGTGCGGATCGTGGCCGACGACAGGTTGACGAAGTACCTGCTCTGCAGGGATTGGGAGCCCACCGGCACGGCGCTGTTCGTGAACTCCTGCACCACAGCCCGGAGGATGGCTTGCTTTCTGTTTTCCATGTTCATCTGGCACTCGGTGATCCCGAGTGCTAGCTACAGTACCGCCAAAGCGATCTGGTTGTGCAGATCCATGCCGCGTCGGGTTGGAGCCACGCGGCCGTCGACGGTCTCGATCAATCCGGCCAGGGCCAGGCGGCCGAGCTCATCCTCAAAACCCTCGGGCGGCGCCACACCCTCGGCGGTGCGCAGGCCGAGCATCAGGGCCTCGGCGCCCGCCTTGTGCTCGGGCAGCTCCTCTCCGTCCGCCCTAGGCTCGGGGCACGCCGCGATGTACTCGCGGGGTCGGGCGATGTTCCACCACCTCCACGCGCGCGCACCGTCGGTGGCGTACGAGTGGGCGCCGGCGCCTGCGCCGTACACCGGCCGGCACCGCCAGTACGCGAGGTTGTGGCGCGATTCGAATCCAGGTCGCGCCCAGTTCGAGACCTCGTAGCGCTGGAAACCCGCCGCCTCCAGCTCGACGACGGCGGAGTCGAGCTGGTCCCATTGCAGGTCGGGATCGAGCTCGGGCAGCTTGCCCTCGGCACGCCGGCGCCAGAGCAACGTTCCCTCCTCGAACGTGAGGCAGTAGGTCGACACATGATCTGGACCGAGCGCGAGCGCGCGCCTGAGTGTCTCGACCCACGACTCCCGGCTCTGGTGGGGCACCGCGTAGATGAGGTCGATGCTCAGGTTCTTGACGCCCATCGAGCGGGCGAGCGTGAACGCTCGCGTCGCCTGGGCGGCGTCCGTCTTGCGCTCCAGGACCGCGAGCGCGCGAGGCTCGAAACCCTGGACGCCCAGGCTCAACCGGTTGACTCCGCCCTCGAGCCAGGCGGCCACGCGTGATTCGTCTGTGCTCGCGGGGTTGGCTTCGAGCGTGATCTCAGCATCCGGTGCGATGTCGAAGGTGCCGCGGATGAAGCGCAGCAGCCGCGCGATCAGCTCTGCCGGCAGGAGGCTCGGCGTGCCGCCCCCGAGATAGACGGTCGAAAGTCGCGAGAAGTCGCGCTGCTCGCGCGCGGCGGCCAGCTCTCGCTCGAGGGCGTCGACGTAGTCGGGCATCAGTCGGTCCATCCCGGCATAGGCGTTGAAGTCGCAGTAACCGCATTTGTGCTTGCAGAAAGGAAGGTGGATGTAGAGGTGCGAAAACTCGCCTCCCCTGGGCTCCCCACCATGTGGGGAGCTCCCCGCCGCGAAGCGCCGGGGTGAGGGGACGAGCATTTGTCGGGGAGTGTCCAAAGCAGTCAGACCCCCTTGATCGTGTAGCGCTGACCGCGGGCCGCCTCCAGCTCCTTGCGCAAGAGGTCGGTCGCCTGCCGCTCATTGGACACGAGCTCCTTGATGCGCTGCCCCATCCGGTCCTCGACCCTCGCGATCTGGCGCCCGATCTGTTCTGTGTTCGCGTTCTGGCTTCGGTAGCGCTCGCGCTTGCGCCAGAGCCGCGCGTGCTCGTCGCGAAGGTCGGCGACTGAGCGGCGCACGCGGCAGTCGACACACAGCCCGTCTTTTGTCTGCGAGCTCGGGATCTGCTTCCCGCAATCGCGGCAGAAAATGAGGATGCTGCTCATAGAACACCTCCCCGCCCCGCGGGGAGGTCGGGCTCCGCTTGCGGAGCCCGGGTGGGGAGGTTCGGTTGCCCATCACCGGCGACGACCTTTAGATCCGCCACCGTCGCCTCGCTCAGCTCGCGCAGGCGATCGGGATCAATCTCGAACACCGAGTCCGGCCGGCCCGCCGCCGCCCACACCACCTCGTATCCGAGCAGATCGCGATCCATGAACACCGGCACGTCCGTGGCGTGACCGAACGGCGGCACGCCACCGATCGAGTAGCCGGTGGCCGACCTCGCGATCTCGGCGTCGGCTTTCATCACCGGCGTCCCCGCGGCCGCGCCCAGCCTGCTCTCGTCGAGGCGGTTGGCGCCGCTGACCAGGGCGACCACCGGTCGGCCCGCGGCGACGAACACCAACGACTTGACGATCTGCCCCACGTCACAACCGACCGCGAGGGCGGCGTCGACGGCCGTGCGGGTGCCCGCCGAGAACTGCTTCACCGACACCCCGATGCCCGACTCGGCGAGCCACACCTCGAACCTCGACATCAGTAAGAGGATAGGAGCGCTTGCAAACGGCGGTCATCAAGCTGCAGGCTTGGTTCAAATGAAAGCGATCGTCACCGGCGCCGCGGGCTTCATCGGCTCGCATCTGAGCGAGCGGCTTCTGGCCGACGGCCACGAAGTTGTGGGCATCGACTGCTTCACCGACTATTACCGCCGCGCGCGCAAAGAGCAGAACCTGGAGGCGGCTAGGAGCCACCGCAACTTCTCGTTCGAAGAGCTGGACCTGGTAGACGCCGACCTCACCGCCGCGCTCGAAGGTGCCGACGTCGTGTATCACCTGGCCGGCCAGCCGGGCGTGCGCCCGAGCTGGGGCCACCAATTCGACCGCTATACGCGCGACAACATCATCGCCACCCAGCGGCTTCTCGAACATCTGAAGGGAAGTCACCTCAAACGGCTGGTCTTCGCGGGCAGCTCGTCGGTGTACGGCGACGCCGAGGCCTTTCCCACGCGCGAGTCGGCGCTCCCCCGCCCGGTGTCTCCATACGGTGTCACCAAGCTGGCGGCCGAGCACCTGGCCCACCTGTACACGCGAAACTTCGGCATCCCGGCGGTCTCGGTTCGCTACTTCACCGTCTACGGCCCGCGTCAGCGCCCCGACATGGCGTTTTCTCGCTTCATGCAGGCGCTCGCGGACGCCGAGCCGATCGAGGTCTTCGGCGATGGCGAGCAGACGCGCGAGTTCACCTATGTCTCAGACGCCGTCGAGGGCACCATCAAGGCCGCGTCCGCCGATGTCGTGGGCATGGTGTTCAACCTCGGTGGCGGCAGCCGCGTCACAGTCAACAAGGTCCTCGCCACGCTGGAGGACATCAGCCACCTCGAGGTCCGGCGGGAGAACCTACCCGCCGCACCGGGTGATCCACGCCACACCGGGGCTTCGATCAACCTCGCTCGCGAGCGGTTGGGATGGGAGCCGCGAGTCTCGCTCCGCGAAGGCCTTGCGAAACAGTGGGAGTGGTTCCAGGCCGGCCGACTGGGAACAGGCCCGATTCCTTCGCGGCGAGCCGACTAGCCTGCCAGGCCCTGGCCCCAGGAAATCACGGTTCTTGACAGCGGCTGCTCGCATGCGCGCGACGCAGCCTCGCCAGGCACCGTCGAGCGGCACACGAGCATGGCGCCATACACGCCCGACGTGAAGGAGTATCGGTACTTGCCAATCGCGTCGAGGTAACTGCTGACGACTCCGCTCTGGTCTGGCTGGCCGCCGCTGTAGGCGCCTAACCAGCCGGTCGCGTCTGCGTGGCTGGCGAAGGTCATCAAAGCCGCCTGGACTTCCATATGCGTGTCGCCGTTGAGCACGTAGTCGCCGAATACGAACGTATCTACGCCGTGGCCATGAAGCTCTTTGGCGAGCGGACCTGGGATGGCATAGTCGCCCATCACCAGGAAGGCTTCGATCGGAAGCGGCGCTGCGCCGAGAAAGGTGATGTCGAGCTCGGGCGGAGGCAGCAACTTCTGGTCGACCACCTGCAGCGAGCGATGTGTTTTGGCTGCGATCGCTTTCTTCAGCCCATCGACGATCTTGGAAGCGTTCTTGCCGAGCTGGGTCAGCGAAGCGACCCCGTCCTTTCGAGCCCACGTGACCTCAACGATGATCTCACCGAGGCGGACGAAGGTTCTCGCGAGGTATGGCGCACCGCTGGGTCCGGTCTCGCCGTAGTACATGACCTGGTCGCCCACCTTCGGACTTGTCGCTTGCGCGGGACCCAATTGGTTTGGCAGATTGGTCATGCGGGTGGTGGCCGCCGTCGTCGTCTCGTAGACCGTGTAGTGAACAAGAAAGCCTTCAGCGGTGCCGATATGGATGAACTGCTGCGTCATTCCGAAGCGCACGGCTCGCGGCGTGGTCTCGGCGTTGAGCGGCCTGACCTCGAATGTCGGTGGACCCTGCCACCAGTTGCTGTCGCCCAGCATCGACCTGACATCAGAAACGGTGGGACCAGCTGCGACGATGTCGGCCAGCTGAGCGTTGGAGCTTGACGACCCGAGCCTCGTGCACGACACGACGGTGATCGCCGCGAGGACGAGCAGGGCGAGCGGCCGCGAAACTCTAGTCAAGCTTCAGCACTGCCATGAACGCTTCCTGCGGAATCTCGATGGACCCCACCCGCTTCATCCTTCGCTTGCCTTCCTTCTGCTTCTCGAGCAGCTTGCGCTTTCGCGTCACGTCGCCCCCGTAACACTTGGCCAGGACGTCTTTGCGCATGGCCGAGATGGTCTCGCGAGCGACTACCTTACCGCCGATGGCTGCCTGGATCGGCACCAGGTAAAGCTGACGAGGGATGATCGACTTCAGCTTCTCGACCAGCTTCCGTCCTTGGGACTGGGCCTTGCTGCGGTGCGTGATCAGGGAAAGAGCGTCCACCGGCTCGCCGGCGACGAGGACATCGAGCTTGACCAGGTCACCTTCCCTGAATCCGATCATCTCGTAGTCCATCGATGCGTAACCCTTCGAGCGCGACTTCAGCTGGTCGTAGAAGTCGTGGATGATCTCGCCGAGTGGCATCTCGTACTCGAGCACCACGCGGTCGCCCGGCCGGTGCTCCAGCTTTTTGTAGGTGCCGCGGCGGTCCTGGCAGAGCTCGATCATCGGCCCGACGTACGTCGAGGGGACGATGATCGATAGCTTCACGAATGGCTCCGCGATGGACTCGATCGCGGTGGGGTCGGGAAGCAGCGCAGGATTGTCGACGTCGATCGTGCCGCCTCGCTTCAGCTCGACCTTGTACTCGACGGTCGGGGCCGTCGTGATCAGGTCGAGCTCGAACTCGCGCTCGAGCCGCTCCTGCACGATCTCGAGGTGCAGCAAGCCGAGAAACCCACACCGAAACCCGAACCCGAGCGCAGCCGAGTTCTCTGGTTCGAATGACAGCGCTCCGTCGTTGAGCTGCAGCTTCTCGAGCGCTTCTTTCAGGTCGGCGAACTGATCGGAGTCGGTGGGAAAGAGCCCGGCAAACACCATCGGCTTCACCTGGCGATAGCCGGGCAGCGGGCTCGACGCTCCGCCTTCTGAGGTCGTGATGGTGTCACCGACGCGGGCGTCGATGACATTCTTGACCGCCGCGATCACGTAGCCGACCTCACCGGCGGTCAGCTTTTCGGCGGGGCGCGGCCGGGGGGCAAACCACCCCACCTCGTCCACCTCGTGGACCTTGCCCGTGTTCATCATCCGGATCTTGGTGCGCGGCTTGATCTCGCCATCGACCACGCGGACGTATGTGATCACGCCGCGGTACGCGTCGTAGTGCGAGTCGAAAATCAGTGCTCGCAGCGGCGCCGAAGGATCGCCACTGGGCGGCGGCACCCTTGCGACGACAGCCTCGAGGATGTCCTGCGTTCCGATTCCCTGCTTGGCGGAGGCAAAGATGACGTCCTCACGCGGGATCCCGGTGACATCTGATATCTCCTCCGCCACGAGCTCCGGCTGCGCAGCGTCGAGGTCGATTTTGTTGACCACCGGGACGATGGTCAGCCCTGCCTCCACCGCCTGGTACAGGTTGGCCAGCGTTTGCGCCTCTATGCCCTGCGCCGCGTCGACGACGAGGATCGCACCCTCGCACGCTGCGAGCGAGCGCGATACCTCGTAGGCGAAGTCGACGTGGCCCGGGGTGTCGATGAGGTTGAGCTCGTAGCTCTGGCCGTCCCGCGCCGGATACGTCATCCGGACGGCCTGCAGCTTGATGGTGATCCCGCGCTCGCGCTCCAGGTCCATGGTGTCGAGGACCTGGTCCTGCATGTCGCGCTGGCTGATCGACCCGGTGAACTCGAGCAGCCGGTCGGCCAGCGTCGATTTCCCGTGATCGATGTGGGCGATGATGCAGAAGTTGCGCACAAGCGCTTGCGTGACGGTAGGCACCCTCAAATGCTAGTGGGGCGAGACACGGGACCCGACGTGGGAAGATTCGACTCAGGCGATGGTATTGGCGATCGGCGTGATCCTGTCCGTGGCGGGCCTGGTCCTGCTTCTCAACCTGGGCGGCGCCGCTGACA